>DATEGR010000538.1:0-19752 GCA_035279985.1 Verrucomicrobiia bacterium | reverse complement strand
CTGGCACATGATGGCCTACACCTACACAGGAATTCCCGGGGTGAATAATAATGGCCAGCTCTATGTGGATGGGGCACTGGTCGCGAGCCAGAATGTGGCAACCGCACCCGCCGGCGACAACCTCGACGTATGGATTGGCGGCTCGCCTGATTATGGAACGGGCCGGCTGATAAACGCCAGAATTGCCCACGCGGCCGTCTATACCCAGGCTCTCACCGCCGCTCAGGTGCAGGACCTGTATGCGGGTGTTTACGCGGGTCCGGTGAACTTGAGCGTAACGCGCACCGGATCGAACATCGTGCTCACCTGGCAGGCCGGAACTTTATTGCAGGCGCCTGCTTTGTCGGGGCCGTGGACCACCAACGGCACGGCGGTTTCACCCTATACCGTTCCGATAACTGCCGGGAATCAATTCTTCAAGGTTCTGGTCAATCCTTAAGACCCGGATGAAATTTGGGCGCATCCCGAAAGCAGGTTGTCCAAGGTGAAAAGAATGCAGATTGGGGTTCGAGTTGAACACGCCGCCGCCGGCCCGGCACCAACCGTCAGCGGACAAGTCGACGTTACCGTCCCGGGCCACTCGGACAGACGGCCCTTTCATCTGACAGCGTCCCGGATAAATTGTGGCAAACCCCTTTACCCGATGCGCGTGTCGCGTAAGATGGTGCAGATTTGAACCCGACGCAGAAATTCTATGTCTGTCTGGGTATGTGCCTTGCCGGAGTGGCGCTGATTGCCGTCCGGGCTGGCGGTGCTGACTCTGATCCCGCGGAACGCGCCGAGGCAATGCGCGTCTGGCACACCCCGGATGGCCTGCCATCGGATGCTGTCACGGCCGTCATCCAAACGCGCGATGGCTTTCTCTGGGTTGGCACCAGCGCGGGTTTGGTCAGGTTCGACGGGGTCAAGTTCACGGAGCTGAATCTGGCTGCCTCCGCCACCAACATCCCCGTTCGTGTCACAGCCTTGGGCGAGGACAGCAACGGCCGTTTATGGATTGGCACGCAAGAGCACGGGCTGTTTGAACTGGGGCAGGGGACCGTGCGGCATTTTACGAAGACGCAGGGACTGCTGGACAACCGTGTCACGAGCCTCGCGGCGGACAATCACGGCCAGGTCTGGATCGGCAGCCCGTCCGGGTTGAATCTTTGGACCGGGGAACATTTCAAATCTTTCACGCAAGACGGCCTTCCCGATAAATTCGTTTCCGGGGTGAACGTGGCCCGTTCCGGGACGGTATGGATCACGACGCGCGTGGGGATGTGCCGGTTCATCAACGGACACCTCGTGCCGTACAAGTTCCAGACTGAAAGCCAGGGCCGCAGTCCCGAATACCTTGGCGTTTATGAGGACCACAGCGGGAATCTGTGGGCCTTTGGCGACACTTACCTGATCAACTTGTCCGAGGGCAAGCGCTTGAATTATTTTCGCGGTTCTCAACCGACCTCGGTGCGCATCTGGAGTCTGTGTGAAGGACGGGATGGACGGATTTGGATCGGTACCAGCGGAGGCGGTTTGTTCTGCTTTGAAGACAACCGTTTTCGGTCGGTAATCCTCGGTGAAGATCGCCGGCCCTACGATGTCCGCGCCATCTGCGAGGACCAGGAAGGCAATCTTTGGCTGGGCACCTCCGGCGGCGGCTTGATGCAATTGCACCCCCAGTCCGTCCATATCATGCAGGCTGGACAAGGTCTGCCGGCCAGCCCGCCCACCGCGCTCGCCCTGGACGCCAGCGGACGGATTTATTTGGGCCTGCAACACGGCGGCTTGTTCGTGGGAGAATCCGGAAGATTCGACCGACTCGGCAGCGACGATGGCCGGGAAGTGCAAAATTTGATTTCGTCCGTGTGTGTCGCCCGCGATGGCACCGTGTGGGCGGGCACCCTGGCCGACGGATTATATGGTGTGCGAAACGGACGCAGCATTCATTTCACCACGGCGGACGGTTTGGCGGATGACACGGTGCTCGCGGTATGCCTGGACGCCGAGGGGAACGTTTGGGCCAGCACCCGCGCCGGTCCGGTCCATCGCTTTTCGAGAGATAACCTGACCCGTTTCGACACGGCGCAAGGTTTGCCAGGAACACCAGTGACCGCCATGATTGCAGCGGCGGCGGGCGGGCTTTGGCTGGGAACCCGGGACGGTCAAATCCTGCGCGAAAATCACGGAAAATTCCACATCATCGAGACGGCAAATATCTTCGGCCCGCATCCCGTGCTCGCGTTGCACGAAGGGGAACAAGGCCGGCTCTGGATTGGCACCGATGGCAACGGTCTGGCTTGTCTCGCCGGCGGAATCGCCATGAACTGGAATACCAGCAACGGCCTGCCCAGCGACATCGTGGCCGGAGTGACTGAAGACGGCGCAAGGAATATATGGCTGGCCACGGGGGCGGGTATTTATCGCGTCAACCGAAGCGATTTCCGCGAGTCGTTTGCTCATGGCCGCGGCCCGCTCGCCAGCCAGTGGATTTCCGATGCGAAGACGGTGCCGGAATCCCCCACCGTTGAAGGCGGGACGCGCGCCGCGCTGGCGTCCGACGGGGAGCTTTGGTTTGCGACTTCGGAAGGCGTTTTGAACGTGGACGCCCGCCGGTCGGAAATTGAGCCATTGGTGTTTCCGGTTTATATTGACCATGCCGCTTTCAACCGCCAGCCGCCGATTTCCCTCCTCCGCGGCGCCTTATGGTCACCGGCCACTGCAAATAACACACCCTTCAAGGCACCTGTGGACGTGCGCTCGCTGGAAATTCACTTTACCGCCTTGAATTTTATCGCGCCCGAGGAAATCCAATTCCGACACAAGCTGCAAGGTTCTGACTCCGACTGGGTGGAGGACGGGAGTACCCGGTCTGCCCATTACGGGCGGCTGCCATATGGCCATTACCGTTTTCATTTAGCCGTCCGCGATGCCGATGGAAAGTGGCGGGACGTGGCGGAAACATTTGCTTTTGTCGTTCCCACGCCCCTCTATTTCCAAACCTGGGCGATCGGGCTGTATGGCCTTACGGCAATTGCCTTGATCGTGGCCATCGTTCGCACGGTGTCACATCGGCGCCTGCGCAGCGCCCTGGCCCGGTTGGAGGCGCAGCAATCGCTCGAACGGGAACGAATGCGCATTGCCCGTGACATGCACGATGAGATGGGATCGAAATTGACTAAAATTTCCTTTTTGAGCGAACACGCCCAGATGGATGTGGAATCCGCCGGGTCACACGCCGAAAGGATCGAGGTGATTGCCCAGACTTCGCGCGATTTGTTGAAAACGATGGATGAAATCGTCTGGGTTGTGAATCCGCGCAATGACACCCTGGAAAATCTGAGCGCTTACCTGAGCGGCTACGCTGTTGAATATTTTCAAAACACCCGCATCGCATGCGAACTGCGGTTGCCCCAGCAGATTCCCCATTACCCGCTGTCATCGGACACACGGCACAACCTGTTCCTGACGTTTGAAGAAGCCTTAAACAATGTACTTAAGCATTCCGCGGCCACCAGCGTGAACGTGGAAATGACCATCAAGGCGCTGGAATTTGAACTTAAAGTTTCCGATAATGGCAAGGGCTTCGAAGCCGGGGCCGGGGCGAACGATCAGCCCCGCGCAGGCCGCGGCGGCAATGGATTGAAAAACATGCGCCAGCGGTTGACGGCCATCGGCGGCGACTGTCAGATATCCAGCCAGCCCGGCGCAGGCACCACGGTCACGATGTCCATCCCGCTCAATAAAGAATCAGAAAGAGAATTATGAAAAAAGTCATTACCGTTTCCATCGTGGACGACGAAACCGACCTGCGCGAGCACATCGCCGGCTATCTCGCCGCGGCCGGCAACATCCGGTGCAAAAGCTCCTACGCCAGCGCGGCCGAAGCCCTGGAACATTTGCCGCACGACAAGCCGGATGTGATTCTGATGGACATCAATCTGGGCGACATGGATGGCATAGAATGTGTCCGTCGTCTGACCGCCCTGGTGCCCGAAGCACAAGTGCTCATGCTCACCGTTTTTGAAGACACCGAGCAGATTTTTCGGGCACTGGCCGCCGGGGCGAGCGGATATTTATTAAAGCGTTTATCGCCCAAAAAATTATTGGAAGCCATTGAAGAAGTTTACGCCGGCGGTTCGCCCATGTCGGCGCCGATTGCGCGCAAGGTGGTCCAGTCCTTCAAAGCCGCTCCGGCGCATGGCGATGATGCCATGGACCTTTCCCCGCGCGAGCGGTCGGTATTGGACCGACTGGCCGGCGGACTTGCCTACAAACAAATTGCCGATGAACTGGAGGTAAGCATTCACACGGTGCGAAATTATATCCGCCGCATTTACGAAAAACTGCACGTCCATACGCGCACGGAGGCCGTGGCAAAATTTCTGCAGAAATGAAATTCTTCCTTCCCAACAAGCACGTGAGAGTTTTTGGCCGGGCGGCTTTGATTCTGGCGCTGGTCCTGTTTACCCGCGCGGGTGAGTGTGCCGGCTGGGGTCCCGGAAAGGCGCCGCTGATGACGCGTTGGGCGGCGGCGGTCAATCCAACGAACGTGTGGCCCGAATACCCGCGACCGCAGCTGGTGCGCCCGGACTGGGAGAATTTAAACGGGCTTTGGGATTACGCCATCACGCCGGAGGCGGTGGTCAGGCCGCCGCCGTTCGCAGGAAAAATTCTGGTTCCGTTTTCGCCGGAATCCGCGCTTTCCGGCGTGATGACCCGTTTCGGTGGAAACAGCAAACTCTGGTATCATCGGACCTTTTCCGTGCCGTCCTCGTGGCGCGGGCGGCGGTTGCGGCTGCATTTCGGCGCCGTGGACTGGCGTTGCCAGGTTTGGATGAACGGGCACGAAATTGGCGAGCACCGGGGTGGTTACGATGCGTTCACGTTCGACATCACCGCTGCGCTGCGGTGGAACGGCGCAGAAGACATGGTGGTTTGCGTCTCCGATCCCACCGACGATGGCGACCAGCCGCGCGGGAAGCAATCGCTCAAACCCGAAGGCATTTTTTACACGGCCACCTCCGGTATCTGGCAAACCGTCTGGCTGGAGCCGGTGCCGGAAGTGGACATTGAGCGGTTGAGATTAACTCCGGATATTGACGCGCAGGCGCTACGGCTTCGCGTGGCGGTCAACAGCTTTTCGGATAATCTCCAGATTGAGGCTGTGGCGTCAGCGGGTGGCGCGGAAGTCGCCCGAATCACGGGCGCAGCCAATACCGAATTGGTTCTAAGCCTGCCCCATCCGCACCTTTGGTCGCCGGATGATCCATTTCTGTACGATTTGAAAGTGACACTGAAAGACGGCGCTAAAGTTATCGACTCCGTTTCCAGTTACTTTGGCATGAGGAAGATCGCGTTGCGCGCCGATGACCAGGGCATCACACGAATTGCGTTGAACAACAAATTTATTTTTGAGCTGGGCGCGTTGGACCAGGGGTTTTGGCCCGATGGCATTTACACTGCGCCGACCGACAACGCCCTGCGTTACGACTTCGAATTTCTGAAACGGGCCGGCTTCAATCTGGTCCGCATGCACGTCAAGGTGGAACAGGCGCGTGGCTATTATTGGTGCGACAAACTGGGACTTTTGGTCTGGCAGGACATGCCCAGCGGCAACAATGGCACGGCTGCTTCGCGACAGGAATTTGAAATTGAACTGCAACACATGATCCACGAGCTGTATAATCATCCGGCCATTGTTCAGTGGGACCTGTTCAACGAAGGCTGGGGACAGTTCGACACGGAGTCATTGACGAAATGGATCAAGGCGTTGGACCCGTCGCGGCTGGTGGACGATGCCAGCGGTTGGACAGACATGCGCGTGGGCAATCTCGTTGACATGCACAATTACCCCGGCCCGGATTCGCCTGCGCCCGAACCCCATCGCGCGGCCGGGCTGGGCGAATTTGGCGGGTTGGGGTTGGCGGTTCCGGGCCACACCTGGTCCGGGAATTCCTGGGCGTATGTCATGCTGACAAATCGTGATGAGCTGTCGGCGCGTTATGCGCAGGCATTGACGCGGGTCTGGGAATTGCACCGGCTGCGCGGGTTGAGTGCTGCCGTCTATACCCAACTCGCCGATGTGGAAACGGAATGCAACGGTCTGCAAACCTATGACCGCGCCGTGGCCAAAATTGACCCGACCGTCCTGCTGATCGCCAATCGCGGCGGATTTTGGGGGACGCCGATGAAAATCATTCAGGCGGACGCCTTGTTTGGGCGGACCACCTGGAAATACACCACGGAGCAACCCCTCGGTGATTGGTTCAAAGCCGGGTTTGACGCTTCCGCCTGGAAAGAAGGTGTTGCCGGATTTGGCAACAAGGGCACGCCGGGTATAGTTGTGAATACCACCTGGAATACCTCCGACATCTGGCTGCGTCGGGATTTCACTTTGGAGCCGGAAGATCTGTCGGGAATCAAACTGCAGATTTTTCACGATGAAGATGTGGACGTCTATCTGAACGGCGTGCTGGCGGTGGAACTCCCCGGCTACATTACCGATTACAGCGACTTTGAAATTTCCAAAGAAGGGGCCGCGGCGCTTCACTCGGGTGAAAATACGATTGCCGTCCATTGCCATCAAACCATCGGCGGACAGGGCGTTGACGTGGGCATCTTCACGCCGCAGACCGTCAAGGAGTCAGACGGGACGGAGAAATAGACGGAGTTCCCTGGCCCGGTATGCGACAGACCTTGTTACTATCAAGCTTATTGGCCGGATTCAGCTGGAACGCCATGCTCGCCGTTCCCTCGGCCGGTGATACATTTACAAATCCCGTGGTTGAACATGGCCAGGATCCATGGGTCATCCGGTGGCAAACCAATTATTATCTCTGCCAATCCCGCCCCGGCCTCTCCGATGGCGTCTGGGTCAACCGCGCGGCGCGGCTTGAGAACATCGGCCGGGATCATTGGAAGTGCGTCTGGCACCCACCGCCGGGAACCGCTTACTCAAAACAGATTTGGGCGCCCGAACTCCATTTGCTTCAGGGCAAATGGTATATCTACGTGGCGGCGGACGATGGCGATAACCCCAATCATCGCATGTATGTATTGGCAGGGACGGCCAATGACCCGCAACAGCCGTTTATTTTCAAAGGCGAAATCGGCTCGCCCGCGGACTGTTGGGCGATTGACGGCACCGTTTTGCAGATGCCGGACGGGAAACTGTATTTCATCTGGTCAGGCTGGCCCGGCACCCGAGACGGCGTGCAGAATCTCTATATCGCGCCCATGAGCAATCCATGGACGATCAGCGGTAGACGCGTCTGTATTTCGCAGCCCGACCGGAAATGGGAGCAACGCGATTTTCCCCATATCAATGAGGGACCGGAAACGCTCTGGCACAACGGCCACCTGTTCGTCATTTATTCGGCCAGCGCCTTTTGGGACGACAACTATTGTCTGGGCCAACTGACCTGGACTGGCGGTGACGTGCTCGACCCGCATTCCTGGGTCAAGAAACCGGAGCCGGTGTTTCAACACTCCGCCCATGTCTTTGGTCCCGGACATTGTTCCTTCGTCGAGTCGCCAAATGGCAAGGAAGATTGGATTGTTTATCACGCCCACATCGGCCCGGGCACACGTCAGCGCGACGTTCGCATCCAGCGCTTTACCTGGAACCCGGACGGCTCGCCAAATTTTGGCATCCCGGTTTCGCCCGGAGTTCCCCTGCAACCGCCTTCCGGAGAATGATCATGCGCCCCAGACGGCATTACGCCGGGGCGAAGTAACGTCGCAGTGTTGCGCTGCAAGCCATCGAAATGAAATTTCCGGCAGCATTCGCTTTCTCAATGGAGACAGATGGAACTGCGATCGGTGAATATCGGATGGCGACAACGAAGCTGCCGTGGTGGTCATTCTGATTGCCGCCTGTGGCCATTTCATGCCACATGATGTTTTTGGGAGTTCTGCGATAAACTCACGGCTTCGTGAACAATTGAATGCCTTGAGCGCCTGCCATTGCAACCACTCTGAGACATTCCTCAAACCATCCGGCCTGAGAACTTTGCGCAGCTCCGAAAATGTTGAATCAAAGATTAAAATATTGGGCTTTGCTGCCAGCCCGGTGCAGAGTTCCCGCGACATGAACAGGTTAAAACTGTTGGTGAGTTTCGCGGTGGTTTTGCTGGCTGGCAGTTGTTCGGCAGCGGTAGCCACAGAACACCTGCGGTGCGAATACCTGGCGGACCCACTTGGCATTGATGCCGGCAGTCCGCGCGTGAGCTGGATTCTGACCTCGGACCAAAGAGGAGAGAAACAGACTGCATATCAAATTCTGGTGGCCTCCTCAGCCGGGTTGCTCAACACGGACACCGGGGATCTCTGGGACAGCGGCAAGGTGGAGTCGGATGAAAGTTCGCAGATCGCTTACGCCGGCAAAGCGCTGGCTTCGCGTGAAAGTTGCTTTTGGAAAGTGCGGGCCTGGGATCGAGATGGTCAGCCCGGCGCCTGGAGTTCCATGGCCCGATGGCAGATGGGTTTGCTGGAGCCGACGGATTGGAGCGCAAAATGGATTGCGCCAAAATCTCCCGTCGCCGACACGCACGCACGATTGATCATCCGCCGGGCAATTTATGTGCCGGTTACAGGGCGTCACGCCGCGGATGTTACCACCGTCCTGGCGAGTCATGTTCGACACGACCGGTTAAGAGTGGTGGTCAACAACGAGACCATGGGAGTGGATCCCGCTCTTAACGTGGTAAAACATTTGCGGGTTGAATACGAGTATGGCCGGAAGTCTTTCACCAGAGAGGTGGATGAGAATCAAACCCTGGTCTTGCCGGGGGCGCCGCCGCTGCCGTATTTGCGGAAATCGTTTGAGTTGAAAGCGCCGATTCAACGGGCCGTTCTCTATGTCACTGCGCTGGGCCTGTATGAGGTGCATATCAATGGCCGGCGGGTGGGGGACCATGTGCTCGCTCCCGATTGGACGGATTACCGCCAGCGAGTGCGGTATCAGTCATATGATGTTACCGCGTTGTTGAAAACCGGCCGGAATGCGATGGCCGCGCTGCTGGCCAACGGCTGGTTTAGCGGACACATCGGCAATGGCGGCTACGAGTTCTTTGGCAGGCAACCGGCGTTTTTGGCCCAGCTTGAATTGACTTACGCGGATGGCCACACGGAACAAATCGTGACCGATGACACCTGGAAATGGCACGACAGTCCGATCCTGGCTTCCGATTTCATGCTCGGCGAAGACTATGATGCCCGGTTGGAAATAAACGGCTGGGATCAGCCGGGTTTGGACGACCGCCGGTGGCTTCCCGTGGAAGTGCGGGACGAATCTTCCCGCAAGCTGGAGTCGCAAGTCATGGAACCGGTGCGTCAGATTTGTGAATTAAAGGCGAAAACGGTTACCCGACCCAAGCCCGGTTGCCGGGTCTATGACCTGGGCCAGAACATGGTGGGTGTGGTTCGATTGAAAGTGTCCGCGGCGGCAGGAACCGAAGTTACCCTGCGCCACGCTGAGATGCTCAATCCCGACGGCACGCTCTACACAAAAAACCTGCGCGGCGCGCCGTCCACAGACCGCTATGTCTGCAAAGGCGAGGGCGTTGAAATCTGGCAGCCGCGCTTTACGTTCCATGGCTTCCGTTACGTGGAAATCACCGGCTTGTACGGGCCGCCCGATATTGGTGCGGTCGCGGGAATCGTCATCGGTTCCGACACGCCTCAAACCGGCAAGTTTGCCTGTTCCGATCCGCGCCTCAACCGGCTTCAATCCAACATCCAGTGGGGGCAACGCGGCAACTACCTCAGCGTGCCAACCGATTGTCCACAGCGCGATGAACGTCTGGGTTGGATGGGCGATGCCCAGGTCTTTGTTCGCACCGCCACTTACAACGCGGACGTCGCGGCCTTCTTCACGAAATGGCTGGTGGATGTGGACGACGGTCAATCGCCCCAGGGCGCCTTCAGCGATGTCAGCCCCAACACCATGAACTGTTACGGCGCTCCGGGGTGGGGGGATGCCGGCGTGATCTGTCCATGGACCATTTACGAAGTTTATGGCGACAGGCGTATTCTGGAACAGCATCTGCCGGCGATGATCAAGTGGGTGGAATACCTGCGTCAACACAGTGACAACCTCATTCGCGACCGGGACCGGGGCAACGACTATGGCGACTGGCTTTCCATCCATGCCGACACGCCCAAGGATTTGATTGGCACCGCCTATTTCGCCTGTTCGACGCACCTGGTGGCCAGGTCCTGCGCGGCCCTGGGACGTTCCGAGGACGCCGCCAAATACGAACAGTTGTTTCAAGACATCAAAGCCGCCTTCGACAGGCGGTATGTCACTGCCGCTGGCCGCGTCGCAGGCAACACTCAAACCGGCTACCTCCTGGCCCTCAAATTTGACCTGCTGCCGGAGGATCTCCGCGCCAAGGCCGCGCAATATCTCGAGGACGACATCCGGGCGAGGGGATGGCATCTTTCGACCGGTTTTCTGGGCGTCAGCTATCTGCTGCCGGTTTTGGCGCAGGCGGGCCATGCCGAGGCGGCCTGTCGTGTGCTGTTGCAGGACACTTATCCTTCATGGCTGTTTCCAGTCGAGCACGGGGCCACGACCATCTGGGAACGCTGGGATGGCTGGACGCCGGACCAGGGATTTCAAGATCCCGGCATGAACTCGTTTAATCACTATGCACTCGGCTCCTGCGGCGAATTCCTGTTCGCAGACATTGGCGGTATTCGTCCTGCCAGCCCCGGCTACAGGACCATCCTGATTGATCCCGTCATCGGGAACGGCCTGACCTGGGCCAAAACCAGCTACGAGTCCATTCACGGAAAGATCGCCACCGCCTGGCATCAAGACGGCAAAAGGCTGACCCTGGAGGTCGTCGTGCCCGTGAATACAACCGCCACGGTCTGTGTGCCGGCAAAAGATGTCGCCAAGGTCACGGAAAGCGGCAAGCCCGTGGATCAAGCCGGAGGCGTGAAAGTCCTGAGACAGGAAAAAGACACGGTTGATTTTGAAGTTGGTTCCGGGACCTACCGGTTTGCCTCGGAAACCCCGTAACCGGACCGGCAGGTTCAACCTACCGGAGTCAATAGTTTTCTTTGCCAACCGGCCGGGAAAGCAGATATAAACCGAAAATCGCAGTGCAAAAACTGAAAATCATTTTTTGCTGGTTCATCCTCATGGCATTGGGCTGGACGATGGTTCGCGCTCAAAATCCCGACATGCTGATTGCGGATTTTGAGGGAACGAATTATGGGGCATGGACAGTGACCGGCACGGCCTTCGGCGACGGGCCGGCCCATGGCACTTTGCACGCTCAAATGACCGTGGACGGCTTTCACGGACACGGCCTGGTAGACTCCTACCACGGGGGCGATGATTCGACCGGCACCTTGACCTCACCTCCATTCAAAGTTGAACGGAAGTATCTTCAATTTCTCATTGGCGGCGGCGGCTGGGAAGGCAAGACCTGCATCCAATTGCTGGCCGATGGCAAAGTGGTGCGTACGGCGACCGGTCCGAACACTGAACCCGGCGGCAGTGAACATCTGGCCGTTCAGCAATGGGACGTCGCCGGCCTGTCGAACCGGGTGGTCAGCCTTCAAATCGTGGACCAGGCGACCGGGACCTGGGGGCATATCAACGTTGACCAGATCGTACAGACCGACCGGAAAATCGCCGGTGCAGTCATTCTTGATCATCCCCAACGGTCCATGCACGTTGAAAAACGTTACCTGAACCTGCCGGTGAAGAATGGCGCGCCCATGCGCCATGTCAGCGTGCTGGTCAACGGCAAAACGGAAGACGCCTTCGACATCGAACTCGCCGATGGCAAACCGGATTGGTGGACTTTTCTGGATGCGACGCCATTTTCGGGCCGGACCGTCACGATCACGGTGGACCAGCTGCCAGAGGATTCGACCGGTTTGAGTTCCATTGACCAATCCGACGAGATCAAAGACAGTCAGAACCTTTACCATGAGCGGTTGCGTCCGCAATTTCATTTCACGTCCCGCCGCGGCTGGTTGAACGATCCCAACGGACTTGTTTTTTATCGGGGCGAATATCATTTGTTTTACCAACACAATCCCTACGGCTGGAACTGGGGCAACATGTCCTGGGGCCACGCTGTGAGCAAAGACCTGGTTCATTGGCAGGAGCTTCCCGTGGCGCTTTATCCTGATGAACACGGCACGATGTGGTCCGGTTCCGCGGTGGTGGACTGGAACAACACCGCCGGGTTCCAAACCGGAAAGGAGCCCGCCCTGGCCGCGATGTTTACCGCCGCAGGAACCCCCAACCCTGCCACCCAGGAAATTGCCTTCAGCAATGATCGTGGCCGCACCTGGACCAAATACCAAAATAATCCCGTGCTTGGTCACATCGCCGCGGAGAACCGCGACCCCAAAGTAGTTTGGTATGCTCCCGAAAAGAAATGGGTGATGGCGCTCTATCTGGATGGCAACACCTACGCCTTTTTCAGTTCGCCCGACCTGAAACATTGGCAAAAGCTCAGTGACTTCAACCTGCCCGGCGATGCCGAGTGCCCGAACCTGTTTAAAATTCCCCTGGATGGCGACCCACACAACGAGCGCTGGGTGTTTTACGGCGCCAGCGGGATTTATGTCGTTGGTAATTTCGACGGCAAAAGGTTTATTCCGGAAACCCGGCCACGGCGTCTGGAGAACGGCAATTGCTGGTATGCTTCGCAGGTCTACTCGGACATTCCCGCCAGCGATGGCCGCTGCATCTTGATTCCCTGGGGAAGGCTGCCCAATGGTGACATCTTCCGAGGCATGCCGTTCAACCAGATGATGGGCCTGCCCGTTGAACTTACCTTGCACTCCACAAGTTCGGGGCCGGCGTTGGCGGTTAATCCCGTGCGGGAACTCAAAAGTCTGCGTCGGCGCACGCACGATCTCAAGCCGCAGCCGCTCACACCTGGCAGCAATCCGCTGGCGGGAATTCGAGGCGACCTGTTTGAGATCGAAGCGGTGATCGCCGTCGGAGATGCCAGGGAGATTTCCTTGGATCTGCGTGGAGTGCCGGTGGTTTACGATGTGGCGAGCCGTAGCATTTCCTGCCTGGGCAGTCGGGCCGCGCTCGCGCCGCAAGCGGGAACAATCTCGCTCCACCTTTACGTTGACCGTGCCTCAGTGGACATCTATGGCGGGCAGGGGTGCCTTTACCTGCCGATGGCACAGGCGCTTTCACCCGAAAACCAAAGTTTGAAACTGTCCAGTGACGGTGGCACCGCCCGGATTGTCTCGTTGACGGTGTATGAACTCAAGTCGGTATGGTGATTGTGACTGATACAGGAATTGAAACGACGGCGAGATTGTCATAATGAAAAAACAAATCTTCTTCTGGTCCATCACCTCCGCGCTTGCGGGATTTCTGTTCGGTTTCGACACTGTGGTCATCTCCGGCGCGGAACAGCATATTCAAACGCTCTGGGGTCTCAGCGCTGGTTTGCATGGATTCGCCATCGGTTCAGCGCTTTACGGGACCGTGTTGGGTGCATTGCTCGGCGGCTGGCCGACGGATTATTTCGGCCGCAAAAAGACGTTGCTGGGCATTGGCGTGCTTTACGTCGTTTCGTCTGTGGGCTGCGCGTTTTCCAACGGTGTGGCCATGTTTATCATCGCGCGGGTGGTCGGCGGCATCGGCATCGGCGTCTCCACCGTGGCCGCGCCGCTCTATATTTCAGAGATTGCCCCGCCGAAATATCGCGGCCGCCTGGCCGGAATGTTCCAGTTCAACATTGTTTTCGGCATCCTGATTGCCCTCGCGTCCAACTGGCTGCTCGTGGGGGTCAGCCACAACGACTGGCGCTGGATGCTGGGGGTGGCGGCGTTTCCCTCGATCATCTACACGTTGTTTTGCTTCGGCATCCCGGAAAGCCCGCGCTGGTTGATCGGGCGCAAGGGGGACCGCGCTGCCGGAGTCAAAGTCCTGAAGCTCATTGAGCCGGACGCATCGCCCGCCCGGGTTGAGGCGGATGCCGATGCGATACTCGGCGCCTCCTCCGGGCGCGTCAGTTCGGCGACATTCTGGACGTGGCGGTTGCGGATGCCGATCATCCTGGCGTTCCTGATCGCGTTCTTCAACCAGCTCTCCGGCATCAATGCGATTCTCTATTTTGCCCCCCGTATTTTTGAGATGACCGGTCTGGCGGCCAAGGCAGCGTTTTTGCAATCGGTCGGGATCGGCGTCACCAACTTGATCTTCACTTTTGTGGGCCTGTCGCTCATTGACCGATTGGGCCGGCGCATGCTGCTGTTCATCGGTTCGTTTGGTTACATCATCTCGCTCGGGCTCACGGCCTGGGCGTTTTTCACGCAGCACTACAGCATCGTGCCGGTTTGCATTTTTGCTTTCATCGCCGCGCACGCCATCGGTCAGGGCGCGGTGATCTGGGTGTTCATCTCGGAAATTTTCCCGAACCGTCATCGCGCCCGGGGCCAGACGCTGGGGAGTTCGACCCACTGGATTTTTGCCGCGCTGCTGACGACGTTTTTTCCCCGGATGGTTTCCGCCTTTCCGCCTGGCTATGTATTCTCCTTTTTCGCCTTCATGATGGTGCTGCAATTGATCTGGGTGAAGACCATGGTTCCCGAGACCAAAGGCGTGCCGCTGGAACAAATGCAGGACAAGCTGGGTATCAAGCTGACGGAGGACGGCGGTGTCCGGTCTTAAATGGACTCTCAAACAATATTGCTTATGCCGGCAAGCCGTCGCCATCGGGGTTCGAATCCCCCTCTCTCCGCCACTTTTTATGGGGAAATCGGAAGATGACTCCCGAATAGACTCCCGAAATCCAATCCCTTCCTGTCCCGACCTGACACGAATTGTCACCGCTTGGGCAAAACTTCCGGTCCCACTCAAGGCAGCAGTTCTCGCCATCATCAATTCAGCGGAGGGCCAGCCATGAGCTTAAATCCGGCTACGGTGCTCAATCCCGTATTCAACGCTTTGGATGCCCTGATTGCGGATTACGGCGTTTATCTTTACCTCGTGTTCGTCTGGCTATCCCTCGTGGTGATCGCCTGGATATTGAGCGGTGGTCTGCGGCGGAAACGATCACAAGGAAACTCCGCCACGTTCATTCCCGGAATCATCTTTACGACGCGCCCGCCGAATCAATCACCGTCGCCTATCGTCATCACCGAGATTGAACCGGTGCAAAATGACGACAACGAAATAATGGGCTGACCATGATCACATTTAATCCACGGCAATTAGACTGTGCCTGGCACGTTCGCAAAAACGAAAACATCGGCACGGTTAATTTCACCACGCAAATTGCACCATCAATTTGCACGGTCATACACACGAAACGTGTCAAACCCGATGCAACCATTTTCAAGTCACGGTGCAGTCGCACGGTTGTGTGCTATCGCTTTGATAGGGTGGAAGCCTTACCCCTTGTCTCGACAAGGTTTTTACGGCTCGCTCATATCTCGCCGAAAACTGCGCGGAGTCCCGCGAGATGGTCGCGCGATGGGCGCGAACAATCCGGCAAGACATCCGGCGAAATGTCTCGCGTCATATCCACGCAATGTCCCGGCAATGCCGCCGAACGTCCGTCAAGACGACTCGCAAGACAACTTGCCTTGCGCCGGACAGGGACGTGCAATGTTCGCCTGGAAACTTGCGAGACAACCCGCAACTTGGCCGCGCAACAGCCGCGAAACATTTCGCAAGATGACTTGTCAGAATCCCGCCATCATGTTTTTAACCATCCCGTTCTAAAATTATGAACACCTCACCCACATCACCGACAACGCCCAATCTGGAATTGCTGCGCAAAGCAATTCGGGAATATCAACCCGATCCAAGTCGCATTCCATTCAGCAATTTGAAGCCGTTCCATGATTCCATCGTGGAATTGCGCGGCAAAAATGCGTCCTACGCTGCCATTGCTGAATTGCTCCAACAACATGGCGTCAATACCAGCCGGGCGCGTGTGGCCGAATACGGCCGCATCGTCCTGGTAGGCGGCAAAAAGCGCAAACGGTGGAAACTGGCGAAAACAGCGCCCGCTATCAATACGCCGGTTACGCCTCAAAGTGCTCCAGTCGTGGCCGCGAAATCCACGCCGCCGGCCACGCCAACGCCGACCACTACGCCGGCGGGCAATGTCACGTCGCCACCAAAAGAAGATTCTCCATACCGTTCACGCGGACCGCACATCGCCAACGTAAAAATGATGACTCCAAGTGAACGGGAAGAATTCGAGGCCAGCTTGAAATCGAAATCGCCAGCGAACTAACACAGCACAGAAAGCAATCCGGCGATGCGCCAGCATTGCCACGCTGCCCGGCGCGGCAGCCAGAGCGCCCAATAAGCAGGCCAGCGACGTTCGCCAGCCACACGCAGCCACAAAGGTCCGGACGCCGCCACGACAAGCCAGCAACGCCACCATAGAAGCAAGTTTTTTCCGGTTGGCAGCACGGTAGCAGCATGGTGGTAACACGCGAGGCAACACCCGAAGCAACAAAATTCGCAATGCGGTTAGCATAAGCGAAGCAATTCGCAGGATGTCTTGTCAGACGTTGCACATTCCATCTTGCGGGACTCCGCGCAACCATCGGCGAGATTTTGGCGAGCCGTAAAAACCGTGTGAAACTACGGGGTAACGCGTGCCTTGACTAATTTCCGATTTTTGCCGCTCCCTTGCGTTTGTCCTGGGTGTGACTTGGCCGGACGATTTCAGCGGCATGAACGGCTGATGTTGAGCCGCGTTGAATGATGTTTGATTGCATTGAACTTGTTACGCAATAGTTGCGCAAATTTCGCGCAACATTCGCGTCTGCGGTCGTGGCCTCAAGCTGTGCTAAGGGAAGATGTCTGACGGAAAATTGTCCGTCTTACACCAGCGCCATCGCTGTGTGTATCGTGGTCGCCAGCTTGGTCGCTCCGGTGTTACGTCAACCGCGCTGCATGGCAAGGAGAACAGCGTCCATCACTTAAATTGCTACCACCGGCGGCAAATCGCACCCGGCAAATTGCGGCAAGGGGCGGCAAAATCCGGTCGTTGCGGGCGACAAATTGCGGCAAATTCGTTGCCGCCTTTTGTCGTCTTTTGCCGCTCATCACAACGGCACATTTTTCAGCGTTACTAACCGTAAGGGGATGGTGTCCTACAAAATAAACGGCTTTCAAAATTCAGAAAGCCGCCAGAAACTCCGTTCGACTGAACGTAACAAATTCCTTGATGATGGGCGCACTGGACGTCCAATTCTGAAATCGGAGCGGACGTAACGACTCTGGTGTCGCGGGATTTTGGAAACGAACGTTGACTGCGCTACTGTCTGGGTTTGATTCGAGGTGGTTTGGTCGGGTAAATACCAAAACCGCACCATTGAAGCGGCACAAGTCATTGCGGAATTGATCGAACTCGCCAACGCAAATCAACACCCCATCGACCATCCTGCCGCTGGCGTGTAAACGATGATCGGCGCACTTGACTGAAAACTTGACTTACGCGCCGTTGGTTGCATGAATTGCCGAACCGATATGCGCCAATATCGTGCAAATCTTCAAAATGGTCCGCGACCGCGTTCACCCGCGATTTAGCAAGTTAATCCGACGATCCGACCGCTGAATTTCTGTTTGGATGGAAATAGATCGCCCACCGGCACACCGAAAATTTCCGCGAAAACTACTATCTGTTTGTCGGTCGCAACTGAGCGCAAGGTTTCGATATTAGCCAGAATGTCGCGAGTGATATAAATCCCCAAGAGTTGCATTTTGGTGACAAGCAAATCCTGTGACCAGCAATTTTGGTATCGAAATCGAGCCACGTTTCGCCCAATGACATTTGAATTTTGAGGCATACCCGCCGAGGTTCGCAGGCTGAAGGAATTTCGCCCTGCGGCTTCGTGAATTGCGCCGCCGATGATACCGCTCCGTTCCGCTTGGCAAGGATGCTACGGGTCGGCTCAAAAAATCTCGCCGCTTCCGTTCCTCCTTGCCAATGCTCACGTCGCCAGTTGCGGCTGGTTAGGAATTCACGAAGCACACCTGCGAGCCTTTGGCTTTTGGAGTGGGCATGACTACCGTCGGCAGTGGTAACAGTCAGCGGCGGAATTCGCCACCGCCATTTTCCCGAACAGAATCAATCCGAAGCACTCTTGAATGGTGCGGCTCCAGGAAACCATTCCGTGTGCTGGTCGCCGGTGCGGCCCCAGTAGGTGACGCGCTTGCCGCGCAGAAACGCGATGTAGCCCTGCACCCCGTCCGCCATCGCGCGCCGGGTGAACTCGCGATACTTCTGGCCGTGGCGCTGGCTGTCCAGGATGTTCGCGCGCAACGCGGCGGCATCGAACTCCGGGGCGACGGGCGGCAGGCCCTCATAATTGATGGACGTGGCCACCATCTCGCCCTCCGCGCTGTAAAACCGTTTGCACAGCCCGACGTAATCCACATGATAATATTCCACGCCCGCCGCGAGCAGTTGGCCGACGACCTCGGGGAACGACAACGTACCGTCCAGCGTCCCGCGCGCCGCTTCGAGAATCAGTTTTGAATCCATGCCCAAGGATTAAAAGTTTTCCGCGCGAAATGAAGGGAAAAATTCCTTCGCCGCAACGGATGAGGTTAACCGCGAAATACTCGAACCACGCCAGAAGCGTGGGAAAGCAGGCTGACTGTTGGCGTGTTTAGCAAGAAGATTGGCGCGTTCTGCTAGTGACGAAATTCTCCGTTCGGCATACTGTGGACCCATGAACGTGATCAGGCTCCAAACATGTGCGTCAAGAAGCGCGGGATCAACCATCATTTCGTTGGGCATCGTTTGGCGGGTGGACAGCAATGGAAACATCCCCGGGACTTCAACCCAATTGACCGATGAGTGATCGACTACAAATCTCCCGCACCTGGGCGCAGCGGTTCGCTGACCACAAGATCGCAGCGCCGGTGCTGCTTCGTCGCGCCGGATTGCCGCCGGGGCTTTTCCAACCGGATAAAGTCCATGTCACGACGGCTGAATTGTTCGCGCTTTGGCGGGGCGTAGGCGAAATGAGTTCAGATCCGGGCATCGGCCTGAAGCTGGGCGCAGAACAGCGCTTGGAGCGTTCCCATCCGGCCGCGATTGCCGTTATTTGCAGTCGTAACTTTGGAGATGCCTTGGAACGGCTCGGCCGCTACAAAAAATTGACGTGTCCGGAAGAGATTCGCGTCCATCGGAAAGCTGAGGAGGTAGCGGTGGAGTTCTTTTACGTCGAGGCCAAAGAACCACAACCCGATGTGTTGGTTGATATGGTCCTGTCATGGATTCTCACCGTCGGACAGCGCGGCACGGCTGGCCAGATCAAACCACTTCGGTTGGAGCTGACCCGTGCGGTGCAGCATCGCGAATTGTTTGAAAGCCACTTCGGCTGCCGTGTGCGTTTCAAGGCTGAACGGAACGCCTTGGTGTTCAGCCGTAACGATCTCGACCGCCCCTTTGTGACCCATAACGACGAATTGCTGGCGGTGGTCGGAACGCAATTGGATTCCGAACTTAAAGAGCGCAACGCGAGCATGAATGTGAGCGAACAGGTGAAGGACACACTAAGGCGATCATTGGCTGGCAAACGCCCCACGTTGCCAGATGTCGCCCAAGAGCTCGGCATGAGCGCACGCACACTTCAACGCCGGCTGACGGATGCGGACATCACTTTTCAACAGATTGTTGAGGATTCGCGCCGCGAACTTGCTCGCCATTACCTTAAACAAAGCGCCGTGGAACTGAACGAAACCGCCTTTTTGCTGGGTTATGAAGACGCCAATTCGTTCTATCGTGCCTTTCA
>DATEGR010000537.1:0-4996 GCA_035279985.1 Verrucomicrobiia bacterium | reverse complement strand
CAGGCAAAATGACGGCGTGAACTTCCGCGACAAACTCATCGCGTGGGACAAACTACCGGCTTGGCGCGCCGCTATGCGTGCCACGGCAAAACAGTTGGTCGTAACCAATGGCTGCTTCGACATCCTGCACCTGGGCCATGTCACTTATCTTGAAACCGCGCGCGACCTCGGCGATGCCCTGCTGGTGGGTGTGAATGGCGATGAGTCCGCGCGGCAATTAAAAGGTGAGGGCCGCCCCGTAAATTCAGAGGCCGACCGCGCTGCCGTTTTAGCGGCCCTGGCCAGCGTGGATGGTGTTTGCATTTTTGCGGAAACAACCGCGGTGAAATTTTTGGCGGCGGCACAGCCGGATATCTATGTCAAAGGCGGCGATTACACACCGGACACGCTGAATCAGGACGAACGTCGCGCGGTTGAATCAGGCGGCGGGAAAATCGTGATTATTCCGTTTGTGCCCGGTAAATCCACGACGGCGTTGCTGGAAAAGATTTCGCGGTTGTGAAAATCCTGGTCATTTCCCTTGCCGGCATCGGCGACACGCTCATCGCCACGCCGTTCATCCGTGAGCTGCGCGAGAATTTCCCCGCCATGGCCATCGATGCGCTGGTGAGATGGCCGGGCGCGAAGGATTTGCTGGAACACAATCCGAACGTCAACCGGGTGTTCCAGAAGAACTTGATGTCGTGCGGAAAGTTTGCGGCGCTGCGCTTCTTCCGGATGCTGAGACGAGAGCGTTACCAGCTATCCATCAACACGCATCCACAGGGCCCGAGGCTCTATCGTGTCGCGGCGTGGCTGGCGGGCGCAGAGGTGCGCATCAGCCACGAATACGAACGCTTTACCTGGCTTGACCGGCTGTTGGTCACCGGCACCTTGCCGCAGGATTATTCGCGACATTCAATTGAAAATAATTTCGACGTGCTGCCATTGATTGGCGCAAAGAAAAAACTTGCATCGCATGAAATGGAATTTTTTCTCGAGCCCGGCGACGAACGGCTGGCGGATGATTTTCTGGCAAAACACCAATTATCCGGTCAGAAAATTCTTGGCATCCACGTCGGCTCCGGCGGAACAAAGAATCTCCGGCTCAAACGCTGGCCGTTAAAGAATTATGCCGGCCTGGCGCGGCGGTTGAACCAGGGGCGGCCGGACATCCGTATCCTGCTTTTTGGCGGGCCGGAGGAAATCACCGACCATCCGGTGGTACTGGCGCAGGCAAACCGCGATTTGACGCAGGAAGTCAAAACCCAAAACCTGCGGCAGACGGCGGCGTTGATGAAGCGTTGCAGCGCGTTCCTGAGCGTGGACACGGTGCTCATGCACGTCGCGGCCGCAATGAAAGTGCCCAACCAGATCGTCATCGAAGCGCCGACATTAAACCCGACGAATCTGCCTTATAACCATCCCTTCACCCTGATAAAAAATCCCGCTGTGGCAGGGCGGAATCTGAATTACTACCGTTACGACGGCGGCGACATCAAAGGCACGCGCGAAGAATTGCTGGCCTGCATGGCGTCCATCACGATTGAAAACGTCTATGAGACGGTGAACCGGCTGATTTAACCCCCGATTAAACTACAACGAAAATCCTGCCGCCTTGGCGTCGACGGCAAACATTTTCACAGTGTCCAGTGACATTTCCGGCAAACCGGTTCCCACCAGCTTCATCGCCTTGTTCAGAATGTCATGCGGTACGGTCACAATTTTACAGCCGCATTCCTCGGCTTGAAAAATATTGAGTACTTCACGGACACTGGCCCAAAGCAACTCGGCCTGCGGCAGCCCGGCAAGGATTTTATTCGCGTTGCGCATGTGCGGCATCGGGTCCTCCCCGACATCAGCAATGCGACCGGCAAACACGGAAACCACGGCAGGCACTTTGGGATTGAGCGCCTTCGCCACTCTCGTCACCTGTTCCTCGGTGAACATGGCCGTGATATTTAGTTTCACCCCTTCCTGGGCCAGTTCGCGCACGAGCGGCAATGAAGATTCGCTTCGCGTGTTGGTAATGGGAATTTTGACATAGACGTTTTTTGCCCAGTCCTTGATTTTCAGCGCCTGCCGCCGCATTTCCACAAACTCGTCAGAGAAGACTTCGAACGAAATCGGTTTTTCCGTGATGCTTTTCAAGATGTCACGCGCGAACGCCTCGTAATCATGAACCCCCACTTTGCGCATGAGCGAAGGATTGGTGGTCATGCCTTTTATCAGCGGGTTGGCATTCAGTTGGAGCATTCCGGTTTTGTCCGCGCCATCGGCGAAAAGTTTTACTTTGAGACTGGCTAAGTTTTTCATGCAGCCCACAACATAAAACAACCTTGCCAATCTTCAACTTATTTCGCGTCGGCGAGGATAATTCCGGCAGCTGCCAGCAGATTTTTAGCGCGAAAATCGGGTGGTTGTTTCAACTCCTCGGCGTAACCGCGATCAATGAAGATGGTCCGGCAACCAGCTGCGTGACCGCAATCCACGTCGCGCCAGCGGTCGCCCACCATCCAACTTTGGGCGAGATCGATGTGCAATTCGCGCGCAGCGCGCAGCAGCATGCCCGGCTTTGGCTTGCGGCAATCGCAATCCGACAAACCTTTGCCCGGGTGATAACAAACCTCCACCCGGTCCAGCGGCAACTGGCGGCGCATTTCCGCGTGAATCTCTTCGACCGCCTTCTGTTTCAGGGTGCCGCGGCCGACATCCGGCTGGTTCGTCGCCACCACGAGCAAATAGCCGGCTTGCTTCAAGCGCCGGCAAGCTTCCGGCACCTCCGGGAAAATTTCAAATTCACCCAGGCTCGCTGAAGGATACGGTTTGCCATCGCGTTCCAGGGCACGGTTGATGACGCCATCGCGGTCGAGAAAAACGGCGCGGCTCATTTCAGATTTTACTTCGTTGATTCCCACTTGGTTTGGGCCACCTTGAGTTTCGGATGGGAAACGAACAGATGCCAGATGACAGCCTGAAACGCCTCGCTATGCGGTGTGACGTGAGTCGGGTTCACCGTTGGCACGATCACACAGGCTGTTGCCTCTTTGGCCGTGTAACCGCCGTCACGTCCGACTACGCCAACGACGGAAGCACCAACTTTTTTGGCGAGTTGAATGGCGCTGACCAGGTTCGGGCTGACATTTTTTTCCAGATTGCCGCCACCTACGGAAAAAATCAGCAAGCCATCCTTGGCGTTCAAGCGGCTGCCTTTGAGCCACTCGGCAAAAATCGTTGCCCAGCCTTCGTCGTTGGTTCTTGCGGTCAGTTCGGAAACGTTGTCCGTGGGCGCGTACGCCTCGAAACCACAGATTTTGCGGAAATCATTCACGGCATGGCCCGCGTTGCCCGCGCTGCCGCCCACCCCAAGGATGAACAACCGCCCGCCGCGCTCCCGCACGCGTGCCAGTTCATTGGCGGCCTTTTCAATGGCGTCAACGTTCAATTGCGTGACAACTTGCTGGACTTCATCAAGGAATTGTTTGGCAAAGCTCATGGTGATTTTGATTGTAGCAGTGATTCCAGTTCCGCCAAGCCTGCGGGTGAACCCATTTCGTAAAAGCGCTCACGCACTTCATAGCCGGCCAGTTGTTTTTCATGGACCAGCCGGCCCATGACTTGGGCCAGATCCAGGGGCTGGTCGGGAGGGTACGAATTAAAGACCACCGCCTTGAACAAGCTCAGTCCATAGTCAATATGTTGCATCTCCGGTATGCGGTTTTTTTTATCGTAAACCACAATTTCACCGTCGTGGAAAACGACGTTGCTGGTGTCGTAGCGGCCTGCGTTGCGATAGACGGTCATGCAACCCGGTTTGCCGCTGCGATGGAAAAATTCCGCCACCGGACGGTATTCCACCGGCAGATAGGAATCGCCATAGAGCACAAAAAACTCGTCTCCGAGCAGGGGCAGCGCCCGTTTGACCGCGCCACCGGTGCCGAGCAATTGGGGACCATCAAACGAATAATCAAGCCTCAGGCCAAAAGCCGAGCCGTCACCTAAATCCCGTTGAATCATCTCCCCGAGATACCCGACGCATAAAACCACGCGACGAATTCCTCGCGAACGCAGCAATTCCAGCTGATGTGCCAGGAATGGTTTCCCGGCCACCGGCACCAGTGATTTGGGAATCTTTTCCGTGATGGGCCGCAGCCGGGTCGCCAGCCCGCCCGCGAGAACGGCGACAGGAATTTCGAGCGACGCACTCACGAAATCAACAGCTTGGTGCCTTCAAAGTCAAAACCGAAGCGGACTTCCTTGAGGCCCGCTTCGCGCATGGCCTGTCGCAATTTCACCTTGTCCTCGGCGTAAAACATCAGAAATCCACCACCGCCGGCACCGATGAGTTTGCCGCCCAGCGCACCGCTGGCCATCGCCCGGTCGTACCACTCATTTATCTTCGGATTGGTCATGCCACCGCTGCGCTGTTTTTTGCGCTGCCAATGGACGTCCATGAGCCGGGCAAACTCCGGTAGATTTCCCGATTCAAGCGCGCGCTGGCTTTGCAGACCGAGCTGCTTGACGAAGTGCAGGTTTTCAATCATGGCCGCATCCGCCTGCTTTGATTTTTGATCCTGCTCCTTCAAAATAGTCGAGGCCGAACGGGAATAACCGGTGAAGAACAGCAGCAGATTGTCTTCCAAATTGTCACGCGTCTCATCGGAAATCTTCAACGGCCACGCCTCCACTTTGCCATCCGGCAAAAAATTGAAACAGGTGACCCCGCCGTAAGCGGCGATGTATTGGTCCTGTTTGCCAATCGGCGCCTTCAACCGGTCGAGTTCAACTTCGCACGCCTGGGCCGCCAGCTCCGCCGGATGAACCAGATTTTTTTTATGGGCATGCAGTGCCTTGAGCAGCGCGGTCGTGAAGCTGCCGGAAGAACCGAGACCGGTTCCGGCCGGAATGTCCGCCATCGAAGTCAATTCCAGCGCATGACCGTCCATACCGACGAGCGCGAACGCTTCGCGAAGAATCGGGTGTTTCAATGTTGTCGCGTCCGGTACCCGCTCCAACT
>DATEGR010000536.1:0-4360 GCA_035279985.1 Verrucomicrobiia bacterium | reverse complement strand
ACTACGCGGAGAGCTATTACGGTATCCGCCCGCTCCGCACCAACGACGCGTTGGTGGCCTGGACCAATGCGCTTCAGGTCGCTCACGACGACGTCGAGCGTGAGGGTGTTTATATTCATCTCGCCCGGATTAAAATGCTGGCCGGGCGTTACACCGAAGCCCGCGCGCAACTCGATGCGGTAACCAATGCAACGTATGCCGACCTCAAACAAACCGTCGAACGCGCCATTACCTGGCGGGAAAACGAGGCAACCAATGTGAATGCCGCCCCCACCGCGCCGATTCATAGCCCTTGAAATTTTCGCATTTGGTATAGCCCGAAAATTCTGCTACGTTAAACGACGCCGTTGCATAAGCCATGGATTTTTACGACAAGTTGAAATTTGACACCAATGGTTTGATTCCCGCCATCATACAGGAACAGCAGACCGGGCGCGTCCTGATGATGGCGTGGATGAACCGCGCCTCGCTTGAAAAGACGATGGCAACGGGCAAGACACATTTCTGGAGCCGTTCGCGCCAGAAATTCTGGATGAAAGGTGAAACCAGCGGCCATGTGCAGAGCGTCAAGGATATTGCGTTTGATTGTGACGGCGACGTGTTGCTCATCCAGGTTGAGCAGACCGGAGCAGCGTGCCATGAAGGTTACCAATCCTGTTTTTTCCGGTCGGTGGAAAAAAATGGGAAATCGATTAAGATAACGGAGGCTCAACTCGAAACGCCCGAACACATTTACGGAAAGAGATAATGGACATCACGGTGCCATTTGACAGCCGCAAGTATTTTTTGATGCTCGGATTGCTGGTATTCGGGCGCGGCATGGATTTCCTCAGCACGTGGATTGCCACGCCAAACCTGGCATTGGAAGGCAATCCGCTCGCCAAAAAACTTGGCTGGAGATGGGGTTTGTTGCTCAACGCGGTGCTGGTCGCCATCCTGGCTATGTGGCCGTTGTCGGCCATTGTTGTCGCCACCGCCAGTGTGCTGGTGGCTGCGCGCAATTTTCAATCCGCCTGGCTCATGCGTTCGCTCGGGGAGGACGCTTATCGGGAGTGGCATGTGCAACGGGTGCAGGAAACGCGCGTCACCCTCCATCTTTTTTGCCTCGCCGGCAATACCCTGCTGACGGCTGTGGTCGGCGCGGCGTTGATTTATTCCAGCAAGCCGTTGCAAGTGCCGTTCGCCATCGGCATGGGGATGGTGGCCTATGCCATCGCGGTGGCCTTTTACTCCATGCTGGCCATCTGGCGTATCCATCGGGCCACCAAGCGCGAGGCACACCGGTTGCAGGCTCTCCCCCATCGACAGCCGGATGCCGAAGCACTGGTCGTCGAAACGTACTCGCGCCCGCCCGACCAAATTGTTTAAGCTGTTGGCGCATGTACTCGCCAACACTTGAAGAATTCTTGAAATTGGCCGGACAGGGAAACCTGATTCCTGTCACGCGCCGCTTGTTGGCCGACATTGAAACCCCATTGTCAGCCTACCGGAAAATTCGCGGGCAAGGTGAATCTTTTTTGTTTGAGTCTGTTGAAGGAGGCGAACATTTGGGCCGCTACTCCTTTGTTGGTTGCAACCCCCGTGCTGTCATTCAACAAACCGGCGACCGCATTAAAGTCATCGAAAACGGCAAGGTCGTTGAAACTTTTTTAATTGGCAGGGACACGCGGCCGCGCGTCCAAGCCGACCAGCAGGTCGGCCCTACCGTGCGCGACGGCCTCGAAGTCATCGAGCGCGTAATGAAAAAGTACCGGCCCGTGACGCTGCCCGGCCTGCCGCGGTTCACCGGTGGCGCGGTTGGCTTCATCGGGTATGAATTCATTCACGACGTCGAGCCGGTCGTGCCGCGCCCGCCCAGGGACGAATTGGGCACGCCGACGATGGTCTTTCTCATCGCCGATCAATTGCTGATTTTTGACCGCGTGGCGCAAACCATCACGATCCTGGTCAACGCGATTCTGGACGATGCGGCCAGTCCGGCGGACGCCTATGAAAACGCGACGAGCGAGATTGAACGGCTTATTTCCCTGCTCGAACAGCCGAGCGAACATCACCCGGTAACGGTGCCCGACGACGTGCCGGTGATTTCGTTTGAATCCAATCAGACGAAGGAAAAATTTTCTGCCAACGTCCTCAAGTCCAAGGAATACATTACCGCCGGCGACATCATCCAGGTCGTCGGTTCACAACGTTTTTCCGCGCCGGTCAAGGCGTCACCGCTGGACATTTACCGCGCCGTGCGTTCCATCAATCCATCACCGTATATGTTTTTACTGGAGCTGGACGGCTTTTCGCTTGTCGGTGCGTCGCCGGAAATTCACGTGCGTTGCGAGGATGGCAAGGTTGAAATCCGGCCGATCGCCGGAACCCGGCGCCGCGGTAAAAATGAGGAGGAAGATTCGGCCTTGGAAAAGGAATTGCTCGCCGACCCGAAGGAACGCGCCGAGCACGTCATGCTGGTGGATCTCGCGCGAAACGACATCGGGCGCGTCTGCGATTTCGGCAGCGTGCAGGTGAAGGAGTTGATGGTCATCGAGCGTTACAGCCACGTCATGCACATCGTCTCGCAGGTGGAGGGCAAACTGTCCGCCGGTAAAACGCCTTACGATTTGATGCGCGCGACCTTCCCGGCCGGCACGGTCAGCGGCGCGCCGAAAATCCGCGCCATGCAAATCATTGCCGAGCTTGAGCAGACCGCGCGTGGGCCGTATGCCGGCTGCGTTGGTTATTTCTCCTTCAATGGGAATCTTGACACCTGCATCACTCTGCGCACTGCGCTCATCAAGGACAATAAAGCCTATATTCAGGCCGGTGGCGGTTGGGTGAACGACTCCACACCCGAAGGCGAATTTCAGGAAACCGTCAACAAATCCATGGCCATGCGCAAAGCCGTCGCGATGGCGGAAGGGTTTGCGAAAACATCTGATGTTTGACGTATCAGAATTGTGCTTTGCGCGGCCGGCGCGTGTGAACCATGAAGTAGAGCAGCGGCACCGCCACCGGCGCGATGATCATCGAAACCAGGCTGCCGGCCATCAGCGAAATCGCCAGCCCCTGGAAAATCGGGTCGAACAAAATCACTGTCGCACCGACCACCACCGCCAGCGCCGTGAGCATGATGGGACGGAACCGGATCATGCCCGCTTCAATGACCGCTTCCTTCAACGGTCGGCCTTCCGCCAGCCGCAGTTCGATGAAGTCCACGAGGATGATGGAATTGCGCACCACAATGCCCGCGCCCGCCATGAACCCAATCATCGAAGTCGCCGTAAAGAAGGCGTGCAACACGCCGTGCGCCGGCAAGATGCCGACCAACGAAAACGGAATCACCACCATGATAATCAGCGGTGTGAGGAACGATCGGAACCAGCCGACCAGCAGAATATAAATCAGCACCAGCACCGCTGCGAACGCCACACCGAGATCACGGAAAACCTCAATCGTGATATGCCATTCGCCGTCCCATTTGAGTGACGGCTGATTTTCGGTAAACGGCATGCGATAGTTGTAAATTCCCAGCGGCGAGCCGTCGCCGCCGAACTGGCGTGTGTCGAGTTTCGCCAAAGCCTTGTTCATTTTTAAAATCGCATAGACCGGACTTTCAATTGAACCTGCCACGTCGCCGACGACATAAGTCACGGGCATGAGGTTTTTGTGGTAAATACTTTTGTCAGTGATGGTTTGCTCGACGGTCACCAATTCACGCAACGGCACGAGCGGCACTGCGGCATTGGCCGACCCCGGTTCGGGCAATGCGTTGGCGTCGCCCGAACGCACGCGCAACGCCAGCAATTCCTCGGGACTCGTGCGGCTGGCCAGCGGCAGCTGGAAGACGATGTTCACGTCCTCCTTCTCGCGCGGGACATGGAGCAAATCCACCGACTCACCCCCCACCGCTACTCGCAGCGTTTCTGAAATCGTCTCGGCGCTGATGCCGTGCAGCGCGGCCTTCTCTTTGTCGATGACAAAGCGCACCTTCGGCTGGTCAGCCTCAATATACCAGTCCGTGTCCACCACGCCGGGAGTACCCTGAAAGACCTCAATGAGCTTCCGCGCCAGCGCGAGGCGGCTCTCTTCGTTCGGGCCGTAAATTTCAGCCACCAAAGTTTGCAACACCGGCGGACCGGGCGGAACTTCGGCCACAGCCACGCGCGCGCCGAATTTGGCGGCGATGGCGGCGACGCGCGGGCGTACTCGTTTGGCGATGTCGTGGCTTTGCGCGCGGCGTTCGTTCTTCGGGAGCAAATTGATTTGAATGTCGGCGATGTTCGCGCCGCGCCGCATGAAATAATGGCGCACGAGGCCGTTGAAATTGAACGGCGACGCGACGCCGGCATAGACTTGATAGTCGGTCACCTCC
>DATEGR010000535.1:0-7793 GCA_035279985.1 Verrucomicrobiia bacterium | reverse complement strand
TTAAACTTTTCAAAAGGGCGCGACGCTCATCGAGCGCCGCTACAAGGTTCTGCAAAAGCCTCGTCTATCCGGGGCTGCTCGCTGCGACTATCGCTTGTCATGCTGCCGAAACCAGCGGCGTCTTCAACGTGGTTGAGTACGGTGCCAAAGGCGATGGCACCAATGATGACACGTCCGCCGTTCAAAAAGCCATTGACGCCTGTGCTGCTCAAGGCGGTGGACAAGTGCTCCTGCCCGCCGGGACTTTTCTCACCGGCGCGCTGACGTTGCATAGCGGGATTGATTTTCACGTGGCCAACGGCGCCGTGCTCAAGGGCAGTGCCAACTGGCGCGACTACGGGCATCCCGGCGCGTTGTTGTTCGCGAAGGATGCCACCAACCTCACGGTTTCCGGCAACGGCGTCATTGACGGCAACGACCGCGCCGTCTGGCAGCAACTGGCGAATGAAGAAGCCGGTGGCGACGTGAACAAAACCAACTGGTGGCCGGAATCCTTCACCGGCGATTGGTGGCCGTTTGACAAACTGCCCGGCCAGCCGCAAACGCACGGCGGCCGGCCGATGATGGTCATCTTTATCGGCTGCCAGCAGGTCCGGATGCATGAGTTTACCCTGCGCCACGCGCCGAGCTGGACGGTGCATCTGGTCGGGTGCGACGACGTGGTGATTGATGGCATCAGCATTCACAACGCCTGGGACATTGCCAACTGTGACGGCATTGACATTGATCATTCGCGCGACGTGCGCGTGGCCAACTGTGACATCAGTGCCGCCGACGACGGCATCGTCGTCAAGGACACCCCGAACTTTGCTGCTTATGGCGGGTCCGCCCGCATCACCGTGACGGGCTGCGTGATTGAGTCGCGGAGCAGCGCATTAAAGATTGATGAGACCTACACCCTGCCGGGTGCGCGTGACATTGTCTTTGCCGATTGTGTCGTCTCGCACAGCAACCGCGGGCTTTCCATCCAGAGCCTGGACGCGGGCAACATCGAGAATGTGCTGTTTGCCAATATCACGGTCGAAACCGGTTTCCAACCGCACAAATGGTGGGGCGCGGCGGAACCGATTCATATCAGCCATTTTCCGCGCAATGCAAAGACGAAACTGGGTTACGTCCGCAACATCCGGTTCAGCAACATTCTTTGCCGCGGCGAAAATGGCATCTTCCTGATGGGCTGGACCAATTCGCCGCTGGAAAACATCGTGCTGGACAACGTCCGCGTGGAAATTGCCAAGACCAGCGACGTGCCGGGCGGCTTTTACGACGAGCGGCCCGCCGGTGTGTTCACCAACGGCATCTTCGAGCGCAAGCTGGCCGGTATTTACGCCCGCGACATCAACGGATTGTCATTGCGTCACACCGAGGTGGTTTGGGGGCAGCCATTGGACAAGACATACGGAAAAAGTCTGGACGCAAAGAACGTGAAAAATCTAGAAGGGAAATTACGGGATTGACTGCTTTACAAACCGCGGGATTTTGACGGAAGAAGGGCAGCACCGCAGGTGCGACATCTTTGTAGATCCCGGACGAAAAAAGATTTCCAAGCTCCGTCAGGAGCGACATCTTCCGTGCATGGCAAACACCTATATGGCGGCCAGTTTTTCGTTGGCCTGGGCGATGACAACGGGCTTGCCTTTATCAGTGTCGAATAACGAATTTAATCCCTGCATTCGCTGAAGGGCTTGCCCCGAGTCGGCAAAAGGCTCACTTTGGCTTCCATCAGAGGAATTTAACTAATCTCGTAGCCGTCCCGCTTCGCGCGATCAGTTCGCGCCACATCATTTTCCTTTTAATTCAATTTGCGCCGACTGACGGGCGTGTTGCCCAAACCATCGAGACGTGCCCGGAGCGCGGACCGCTGAATCCGCGCGTTTAAGACTTCGTGGAAATTCATGCCTTTGGAACCACCATAAGTTCGCGCGGACAAGGCTGTCCGCGCTCCTGGCATTTTGGACAACACGCCCTGACGTCGGCGACTAGACATTTTTGAAAAAGATCTAGAACAGGGTATAGATGAAAGGAGCCACCCCGGTGCTCGACAACAGGATCAGCAAGCTGAAAATCAGAAGGATTACAATGATGGGCACGAGCCACCACTTCTTGTTCGTTTTGAGGAAGTCCCAGAAGTCGCGCAGGAAACCGCCGCGGGAGGGAGCCGCTGCCGCCTTCTCAAATTCGCTGGGAGGTTGCTTGCCCATTGCAATGACAAAAGCCTACGCCGACGCTAAAACTGCTTCAAGTATCTTCTGACGTCCCGTTCCGGTTGTCGCGCAATCCAAAAACTGGCCTGTTCGGGTTTGGGCCGCAATTGCAGTTCATCGCGCCCGCGCCAGCGGAACACCAGGGCAAGCGGCGTCAATACGATGTAAAACATTACGGCGAGGACCGCCTGGGTCATCACCCAGCCAATGGGAAGCGCGGCAACCGTTGCTCCGACAAACAACCAGCGCACGGCCGATGGCTTCGCCAAACCAATCAGCCCGGTCAAGGCGACTGCGCCAAGCACACCGGCCGCGGTAGCGCGGCTGCGCAGGAACATTTGTTGGGCCGCCACCGCGAGAAAGAATACGAGCCACGCGGCGGCGAATTGCCGCAGCACGCGGGGCGTCGGTTTGAGCGGGAGGTTGAACCATTTCATAGGCCTGTCAGTCGGGTTCAAAGGCCGCCAGGTGTTTCGCCCGTTCGGCGGCGGAAAGGACGCCGGTCATTTGTTCCTTTTGGAGGACATAATCTTCCAGCACCAGCGCGTCCATGTCCGTGGCCAGAAAACAGCGCAAGGCCTCGGCCGGGGAACAGACGATCGGTTCCCCACGGACATTGAAACTCGTGTTCACGAGCGCGGGACAGCCCGTGACCCGTTCAAAGGTTTTGAGCAGCCGGTAAAACCGCCCGTGCCGCTCCTCATCAACGGTCTGAAGGCGCGCGCTGTAATCCACATGCGTAATGGCCGGCAAGGTCGAGCGGATGATATTCACCCGGCGGCGCAGGTCCGGGTTGGTAGTCATGGTTTCCCGGTCGTCGGCGGAGATCGCCGTACGGTGCTGTTCCCGGAGGGGCGCGACCAGGAGCATGTACGGACTTTCAGCCTCCGCCGGCAGCGCGAAGTATTCCGCAGCGCGTTCTCGCAATACGGAGGGTGCGAAGGGACGGAAACTTTCGCGCTGTTTGATCTTGAGATTTAATACCGATTGCATGGCTGGATTTCGCGGATCGCCCAGGATGCTCCTTGACCCCAGTGCGCGCGGGCCGAATTCCATTCGTCCATGAAACCAGCCGACGACCTTGCCGGCCGCGAGCAGTCGGGTGACTTCGGCCAATAATTCCGCTTCCTCGGTGAATTTTTGACAGGGTATGCTTTCGGCGGCCAGGATGCGCCCGATTTCTTCGTTGGAGGATACAGGGCCCAGCAGGCTGCCTTGCTGGGTATCGCGCCCGGCGGGGCGGCGCGGATTTTCGAGCAGTTGATGCCAGACGAACAACGCCGCACCCAGCGCGCCGCCGGCATCGCCGGCGGCCGGTTGAATCCACAAGTCGGAGAACGGTCCCTCCCGCAGAACCTGCCCGTTGGCGACGCAATTCAGCGCCACACCCCCGGCGAGAACGAGATTTCTTTTGCCAGTCAGGCGATGAGCCTCACGGGCCATGTTCAAAACAATCTCCCCGGTGACCACCTGGATGCTCGCGGCAATGTCCATGTGCCGTTGTTCCAGTTGCCCTTCCGGCCGGCGGGGCGGTCCGCCCAACAGCGCATGGAAACGCTCATTGGTCATGGTCAATCCCTGGCAATAATTAAAATAATCCATGTTCATCCAGAGGCTGCCGTCCGGTTTGACCTCGACCAGCCGCTGTCGGATTACATCGACGAATTGCGGCCGGCCGTAGGGCGCCAGTCCCATGAGCTTGTATTCGCCACTGTTGACCTTGAACCCGCAATAGTACGTGAACGCCGAGTAAAGCAATCCCAGCGAGTGGGGAAACTTCAACTCGCGGAGAAGATTGATGCGATTGCCCTCTCCGGTGCCGATGGCGGCGGTGCACCACTCTCCAACGCCGTCCAACGTCAAGATGGCCGCTTCGTCAAACGGACTGGGATAGAACGCACTGGCGGCGTGGCTCTCGTGATGTTCGGTGAAAACGAAGCGGGCGCGGCGTGCGGCCGGCAACTCCCGGCGCAGGAACCGGCGCAAATGCAGCTTGTCTTTGAGCCAGACCGGCATGGCGAGGCGAAAACTGCGGAAACCGGCGGGGGCAAAGGCGAGGTAGGTTTCCAGCAAGCGGTCAAATTTGAGCAACGGTTTGTCGTAAAATGCGACGTAATCCAGGTCTTCCGGCTGCAGGCCGCCGGCCGACAAGCAATAAGCAATCGCGTTGGCCGGATAACCGGAATCATGCTTTTTACGGGTAAACCGTTCCTCCTGAGCGGCGGCCACAATCCGTCCGTCCACGATGAGCGCAGCGGCGCTGTCATGATAAAAGGCTGAAATGCCAAGGATGTTTGTGGTCGGCATGGAACGTGACAGCAAAGATTAAACTCGCGGCCGGAGCACGGCAAGGTTTGGTAGTGTCCTAAGTCAGTTCGGAGACCTGCCTTCCGGCGGCCCGGGACCGCGTAAACGCGGAACTCCAAACTTAAAAATCGGGACACCACCCACGGTTTCGCAGGGCAGTGGGCTCCCATTTCATTCACCTCCAGCTGCCGCCGGGAACAGGCAAATCAATTAGCGGTGCATTTTGCCGTTTTCGGTGGGGCAAGCGTCCTCGCGAGCCGGCTCGTCCGTAGCCTCGCTCCACCAAACTGTGCCGTTACCGGAAATCAGCTACGTTGCCAGGGCAGCCAGTTTTTCATTGGCCCGGGCGATGACCGCGAGCGTGCCTTTGTCCGTATCAAACACGGTGTTCAATCCCTGCGGTTCGCTGAACGGGTCGCCCATGAGCGCGGCGGCGGAATCCATTTTATCGGCACTGGCGCGGGCTTCGCCGGCCCAGGCCCAGAAATTCGCGCCTTGCAAGGCGCGGCCCGCCTGGCAGGAATCCGCCACCTGATCAAACATGCGCCGGTAATAATCATCACGCGCCGTCGTGGGACTGTCCGGAGAATACTTTTCGTGGTCGCGCGGGATGCCGAATTCCTCCAATACCAGCGGCTTGTGCAACGTGTCGGTGGCCAGAACGGTGTGCTCTTCCACGTGCGCTTTGGCCTTGGCGGCGGCCTTTTCGTAATCGGGACCGGGAATCGGGTCTTTCAACCAGCCCCAGTTTTTCAGCCACATGTGCACGGTCACATAATCAATCGCCGGACTTTTGTGTGAGGCGACGAAGTCCTCCGTCTTGTCCAAACAGCCATGGATGCCTTCGGAACCGGTGCAGACCAGATGATTCGGATCCTGGTCATGGATGAACCGCGCGGTTTCATCCACCCATCGGGTAAAGATGGGAACGGCGTTGTTGTTTTCGCTGACGCCCGGGCGCGGTTCATTGGCCAGCTCCCAGGTCATGACCGCCGGGTCATCGCGATAGAGCCGGCCATTGACCGTGTTGCGGCGTTGGATGATTTTCGTGACATAACCGCGATATAGTTCGTTCGCGGCCGGAGTCGTATAGAGGCGCGCGGAAAATTTCATGAAACCGCTCCAATCGCCGCGCGCAATCGCCGGGCGGTCCGGGTCGGGAATGGTTTCGCCGGTAATCCAGCGGACATATTGCGCAAACCCGCCGGACCATTGCCAGTAGTTGGACAGGAAAAGGATTCCGCGCATGTCGCGTTTGGCCATTTCCGCGAGGCAGAAATCCAATCCGGCCAGCAGGGCTTCATCGTAATCGTGTGGCGCCCGGGTAATGCCGCGGGGGATGGAGCCGGCCAGCGGCGAGGTTTCCGAACCGGCCAACAGACGGATGTTCTTCGCGCCGATGCTGTGCAGTCGGTCCAGCTCGCGAATCATGCGTTCGCGACCGCCCGGCAATCCCGCGTCACTGAGATAGCCGCCGCACCAGAAGTTGGTGCCCACGTAGAAATACGGGCGGCCGCGCAATTCAAAACGCCCGTTGCGAATGGTGACAAAATCGCTGCTGGTCCGTCGGCGGCCGGCGACGCCGGCCGGGGTGCCGGCACAGCCGGCCATGACCAGTGGCAGCACCAGGGCCGTGGTTTTGATGAAGTTTCTGCGCGAGATGGATTGGCTCATAAACCGTCAGGTTGCGAATTGATTGTGCTAAAGTGCGATTCCCTTGGATTTGCCTGAAAGTACGCCCGAGTACGGTAGCGGCCGGCGTGAGCCGGCTCCAACTTCTGGCGCCACGGAGTCCCCGTCGAAGTTTTGAGCCAACTCACGCTGGCTGCTACGAGCGGACTAAAAACTTCAAGCGGACGCTGGGACATCCTGCAAGCTTAACAGATGGGCGTTCCCCGTGTTGTCGCCATTTTAAGTGACAAGACCGGGCGGTGTCGGCAGCATAATCTTACCACCGAGCAACACAGCCACAACCGATGACTAAAAAGTCCTTCCAACAAAAGCTGAAACAATTGCAGCAGCAACACCAGAAACTCCTGAAGCGGCCGAACCGCAAGCAAAAGCAGGGCAACGGCATTTTTGACCGTTACGAATTTCCCGTCCTGACCGCGGAGCACACACCGTTGTTCTGGCGTTACGATTTCAACTACGCCGACAATCCCCATTTGATGACCCGGCTGGGCATCAACGGCGTCTTCAACGTCGGCGCCATGGAATGGAACGGCAACATCGTGCTGATGACGCGCACGGAGGGATGGGATCGTAAATCATTTTTCGCCGTCGCGGAGAGCAGGAATGGCGTGGATGGTTTCAAGTATTGGGATTACCCCGTGCAAATGCCGGATTACGGGCCGCAGGAAACGAACGTGTACGACATGCGCCTGGTCCGCCACGCGGACGGCTGGATTTACGGCCTGTTCTGCGCGGAACGGCACGATGACTCGAAGCCGGGCGACCTGTCCGCGGCCGTGGCGCGTTGCGGCATTGCGCGCACCAAAGACCTCGTGAAGTGGGAGCGGTTGGCTGACTTGAAAACGGCGGGGTCGCTGCACCAGCGCAACTGCGTGCTGCATCCGGAATTCGTGAACGGCCAATACGCCTTTTACACGCGACCGATGGCGGATTTTGCCGCCACCGGCACCGGCGACGGCATCGGCTGGGGTTTATGCGATGACATCGAGCATGCGGTCGTTGACAAGGAACAGATCATTGACCGGCGCTTCTACCACACGATCAAGGAAGGCAAGAACGGCCTGGGGCCGGCGCCCATCAAGACCGGGAAAGGCTGGCTGCACCTGGCGCACGGGGTGCGCAACACCGCCGCCGGGATGCGCTATGTGCTTTACCTGTTCTTGTGCGATTTGAAGAATCCGGCCCGGGTCATCAAGTCGCCCGGCGGTTATTTCATGGCGCCGGAGGGCGAGGAACGCGTGGGTGATGTTTCCAATGTGGTATTTGCCAACGGCTGGGTGGCGCGCGCCAATGGCGACGTCTTTATTTATTACGGCTCATCGGACACGCGCACGCACGTGGCGACCAGCACGGTGGACAAGCTGCTGGATTACGTGCTCCACACGCCGGAAGACGGGATGCGCTCCAAAATTTGCGTTGAACAGCGCTGCCGGTTGATCAAAAAAAACCTGGCACATTGATTTCGATGCGGTCTGAAAAGGACAAGGCGTCAACCGCCTGCGGTCGAATCCATCACCGGATTGCGGAAGCAATTGGCGCCAAAAAGAAGCCGTTTTGTCCTATTAACATTCGGCGGGCACCGGCCTTTCG
>DATEGR010000534.1:0-21436 GCA_035279985.1 Verrucomicrobiia bacterium | reverse complement strand
GAACGCGGAACTCCTGGTCCGGTGCAAAACGGAAACGGCCATCTCTGAAAATTTAAAGGAATTCCAGGCTCAAATCACCCGCGTTTCCCCGCTGCCTTTTACGACTTCACCAATCAGCCACGCCTTGTGCTTCTGGGCGCGAATGATGTTCAAGATCGCGTCCGCCTTGTCCGGTGACACGATGGCCACCATGCCGATGCCCATATTGAACACTTGATAAAGCTCGGCCTCGGGCACATCGCTCTTCTTTGCAAGGAACTGGAATATCGGCAGCATGTCCCATGAACCTTTGCGGATGACCACATCGCAGCTTCTGGGCAGCACGCGCGGGACATTGTCCACAAACCCGCCGCCGGTGATGTGGGCAAAAGCCTTGATTGGAAGTTGAGCGTTGAATGTTGAATGTTGAATGTTGAATGTTTTCAACAATTTTTGCACCAGCGGGCCGTAACTGACGTGGACATTCAGCAATTCATCGCCCAGGGTGCCTTTTAATCCCGGCACGCGGCTGGCCGGTTTCAGTTTCAATTGCTCGAAGAAAATTTTTCGCGCGAGCGAATAGCCGTTGGTGTGCAGACCGCTGGAGGCGATGCCGATGACCGCGTCGCCGCGCTTCACCGTTTTCTGGCCGTTGAGCATCCTGGATTTCTCCACCACGCCCACAATCGTGCCGCTCACGTCGTATTCACCCTTCTGGTAAAAGCCCGGCATCTGCGCCGTTTCGCCGCCGATCAGCGCGCAATGATTTTCCGCGCAGGCGCGCGCGAAACCCTTGATGATTTCCGTGAAGACATGCGGCTCCAGTTTGCCGGTGCCGAGGTAATCGAGAAAAAACAGCGGCTCCGCGCCGAGCACGGCGATGTCATTGACGCAATGGTTCACGAGGTCGGCTCCGATGGTATCGTGCCGGTCCAGGGCGAAGGCGATTTTGAGCTTGGTGCCAACGCCGTCCACGGACGAGACGAGCACCGGCTCGCGATACTTCTTCAGGTCGAGCGCAAACAAACCGCCGAAGCCACCGACCTTGCCGAGCACCTCGCGGCGGTGCGTGGACGCGAGCAACTGCGGCAACGTGGCCTTGACCTTGTTGCCCAAATCAATGTCCACGCCCGCGCGAGCGTAAGCCTTCCGTTTCATCTGCGGAGATTAAATCTGCAAAATGGTTTGCGGGCGAGAAAATTTCGCGCAATGCTTGCCTATTTCACGAACGGCAACGCCACAATTTTCGCAGGACTCTCGCCTGCCGCCGTTTTCAACGCCAGTTCGGTTCCGATTTGATTAGCTTCGCGGCGGATATAGCTGAGCGCGACGTTGGCGTTGAGCAGTGGGGATTTAACAGCGCTGGTGATATAACCGACTTCCTTGCCGTCCCGGAACAGTTTGTCGCCACGTTGCGGCAATGATTTCAAATCATCTGCCAGGCGGAGGCCGCGCAGCTCCCGGTTGACATGGCCGAAGCTGTGAATGCGGTTGATGACCTCTTGTCCGATGTAGCAACCTTTGTGGTAACTCACCGCACGATTTTCGATACCGCATTCCAGCGGCAGGTTCGTCTCGGCCATGTCCACACCGAAACGCGGGATGCCGGCCTCGATACGCGCGGTTTCAAACGCCTGCCAGCCGCAGGCCCGTCCGCCAATTTGTTTGGCCGCCGCAATGAGCTTGTCGGCCACGGCACCGAGGGAGGAATTCGGAATGAAAAGGTCGAAGCCGGCGGAAATCAAATCAACCATAGCAACCGACGTGAGTCGGCTTTGACTTTTCTGAGGCGAAGAATAAGCGGACTCACGTCCGCTGCTACAAACGGGAAGAAGGCGCGCCTGGTTCGCGAGATGGATTTCGCCCAGTGTCACATTGGAGATTTTCACGGAATCGAGCGGCGAGGTTGGGAGTTCCGCGTTTACGCGGCTTGCAGGCGTGCCCGCCGGACTGCCTGAAGGCGGGACTCCAAACAATCCCAATGCACGGACAACTTCTTCCGCCTTCGGCCCCTGCACGCTCAATAAACCGTATTGCGGCGCAACGTCCACGATTTGCACGTCGTCGGCGACGATGAATTTTTCCAGTCGCTGCGAAACTTTTTCCGTCAAACCCGGTTCAAAATCCAGAAGCAGTTCGTCCGCCAGACAGAAGATGTTCAGGTCGCTCTCCATTTTGCCCTTGTTGGTCGTGATGACGGCGTAACAACCTTCACCGACGCGCAGTTTTTTCACGTCGTTCGTCACCTGGCCGTGCAGGAACCGGACGCGGTCAGCGCCGGTCAGGCAAATCCGGCTGCGGAAACTGAAATCCAGAACGCCGGCGCTTTGGCGCAAGGCGGAGTGCTCAGCCAGCCAGTCGCCATAATCGTTCACCATCTCCATGCCACCCAGCCCGGCGAACTGCGCACCGAGACCGTGGTGAAATTCATGCAATGGGAGCGGGGTCATTTTGGAAGCGTGCCGGGCCTTTGCAGAAATCAATTTTGCGATGGAGGTTTTCCACCCGCCAGGCCGGCTTTGGCAATCTCATCTTTGAATTTCTCCCGGCAAGTGGGACAGATGCTGTGCGAGAAACTGGCGTCGGAACGCGAATGGACATACTGCTCGACCGATTGCCAGTAACCCTGGTCGTTGCGGACACTTTTGCACCAGGCGCAAATCGGGATGAGACCGGACAGGGTTTTGACCTGCGCCAGGGTCTGCTGCAGTTCGCCGATGAGTTTTTCGCGTTCGAATTCCACGCGGCGGCGGCGGGCCATTTCGCGGCCGACCATGACGTTGGCCAGGACCAGCAAGGCGGCGGCGAGCGCGCTGGCGACGATGAGCAGGCGTTCGGCGTTATAATAATCCGACTGTTCCGCGGCATCGCGCGCGCCCAGCAGTTTTTGTTCTTCCTCCGAGAACGCCATCAGAACATCGCGCGCCCGGCCGGTGATGATTCGGCCTTCTCCGGTCTGTTCGGTCCGCAACACGGCTTCGGCCCCACGCTGTTTGTAGATGACAATCAACCGCCCGTCGTAATCGAAAACGTCCTTCATCGCCACGGAAAGGGACTTCAATCTTCCCTGTTGCGGCGGGTTGTCCTGCGTCAGGCTGACGAGTTGATTGAACAATTGCGGCTCCAGTTTGATACTGCGCTGGCAGGAGGCCAGCGCCGCCGGGTCGCCCAAGGTCACGAAATCCCGCATGGTGTTCTGGATGTTCATGACATTTTCCTCGTACGTGTGGGCGGCCAGAATTACCTGGAAAGTGTGCTGGCGCCAATAAATCGCGTTCTTCAATTCCGACATCGTCCGGGCGGAGATAAATGCGACCATCACCATCAGCGCCCCCGCCGCAACGACGGGCAGCCAGCGGAGAAAATCAAAACTTTTCCGCCTCGAGGATTGTTCCGGCGCTGGACTCATCTGAACCGGCCAAAAATTAACACAAATAACCCGACTGAAAAGCGCGACTTTACGTGACGATTCCGGAATCGCATTGCGCTTCAACGGGCTTGTTGCAGAATAGATGGATGAATTTAGACGCGCTTTATTCCGAGCTGACACTGAAAACCAAAGCCAAACTCGCGCTGGTCGTGCTCGACGGCCTCGGCGATCTGGCCACCAAGGAACAACTTTATCTGACGCCGCTGGAGGCCGCCGCCACGCCGAACCTGGACAGGTTGTGCCGGGATTCCGCGCAGGGCCGCATGATCCCCGCCGCGCCCGGCATCACGCCCGGCAGCGGGCCGGGACATCTGGGGTTGTTCGGCTACGACCCGCTGGAATTCCAGGTGGGCCGCGGCGTCATTGAAGCGCTGGGGCTGGGCATGGAATTGAGGCACGGCGACGTGGCCGCGCGCGCCAATTTCTGCACGCTCGACAAAAAGGGCATTGTCACCGACCGCCGCGCCGGCCGCATCCCGACGGAAACCTGTGAGAAACTCTGCGCGCTGCTGGCGGCGAAAATCAAAAAGCTCGGCGATACGGAGGTCATCATCAAAGCCGGCAAGGAACATCGTTTTGTGGTGGTCTTTCGCGGCAGCGGACTCGAAGGCCCGCTCACGGACGCCGACCCGAATCGCGAGGGTTTTGCCATTCCGACGGTTCATCCGCGCGACGCCAACAACGCCGGCCAGGAGAAAATGGCTGCGCTCATTGCCGATTTTTACAGGGCCGCGCTGCCCATTCTGGCCAACGAACGGCCGGCGAACGGCTTTCTGATGCGCGGCATCGCGCATCAGCCGCGTATCCCGCTGTTCGAGGAGCGCTACAAATTGAAAGCCGCCGCGCTGGCGGTTTATCCGATGTACAAGGGCCTCGCGCAGCTGGTCGGGATGAAAAAGATCGAAGGCCCGGCGACCATTGCCGAGCAGTTCGAGCGCTACCTCAAGGAACACGATCACTTTGATTTCTTCTTCATCCACTACAAGTACACGGACAAGGCGGGCGAGGACGGCAACTTCAGCGCGAAGAAGAAGGCGATTGAAGATTTCGACGCGGCGTTGCCGATTTTGCTGAAGAAAAAGCCGGATGTGCTTGCCATTACCGGTGATCACTCGACGCCCGTGGCCCTCAAGGGCCACTCGTGGCACCCGCAGCCGGTGTTGCTGCATTCGACTTTCAGCGGTTCGGACAAACTGGAGCGTTTCACCGAAACCGGCGCCAACCTCGGCTCGCTCGGCGTGTTTGAGGCGAAGTATTTGATCCGGCTCATGCAGGCCAACGCAAGGATGTTCGACAAGTTCGGCGCGTGACCCGAAGAAACTGAATTGATGGATGAATGGATTAATGAGAACGGCGAATCCAACGATCCACAAATCCAATAATCCATAAATCCAATTTTTGTGAATTTGCCGAACAAACTGACGGTGGGACGGTTCGCGTTGACCGCGGTTTTTATCTGGGTGCTGTTCGCGCCGGTTCGCTTCAACCATACGCTGGCGCTGTTTTTTTTCTGCCTGGCCGGCATCACGGATTTTCTCGATGGCCGCATCGCCCGCACCCGCCGGCTCATCACCAATTTCGGCATCTTGATGGACCCGCTGGCGGATAAAATCATGACCTGCTCGGCGTTCATCGCCTTTGTGGAAAGCACGCACCAAACTCCCCATCCCCCGGTGACCGTCGAGGCGTGGATGGTCATCATCATCGTCACGCGCGAACTGGCCATCACCGGGTTGCGGTTGCTGGCGGCATCGAAAAACGTCGTGCTGGCGGCGGAACGTTACGGGAAGCACAAGACCATTTCACAAATCGTGGCCATTATTGCGCTGCTGATTGTGGATGCCTGCCACGAATGGCCGGCCTGGCTGCAAAACCTGTTTGCGGGGTGGGTGCCGCTGTTCGCGGAAGTTGCCCTGTGGGTGACGGTCGTGCTGACCATGATCTCCGGCGTGCTTTATCTGTGGCGCAACCGGATGCTTTACATGAATGACGTGTGATACAAATGCAGAATGAAGCAGGAGGAAGGCCGGAACCGGCTTTGAAGTGGGACAGGATCAGCTTCGCTACGCCGCGTGATCAGCGATGCGTTGTCAGCGGCAACGTCTCACCGGCATTGGCTGATTGATACAGCGCCGGTTTCATGCCGGCCAGCGGATTGCTGCGCGAATGATGATGGTGCCACGCCGAGCCGGCAAACACGACCACCACCAACAAAATCAATGCGCCCCCGCCCACCACCCCCACCCGCCAGTTAAATTTGGAAAGCCAGAACATGACGTGGTCGAGCAGGGTGTTCGACTCTTCCATCAACGGCGGCGGTTCCTTGAATTTTTCCGACCGCTTCAACTCGGCGTCGAGCACGGACATGATTTGGGCCGTGTTGATTTTGAGTTGTGCGGCATAGATGCGAACGAAGCCGCGGATGTAAACCGGCGCGGAAAACACTTCATAATGTCCCTCTTCCAGGGCACGGATATGGTCGGTGCGGATTTTGGTGACATCCGCGATCTGCTGGATCGTGAGTTTTAAGGCCTCACGCGCGGCTTGAAGCTGTTCGCCTACTTCGGACATGGTCATAGTTTTCAGCATTTTTAAGCAGTTTTGCAATCTAAATAGCATGAAAAAGGCCAACTTTTGACAGTTTTGTATGAAAAATTGACCGTATCAGCAGGCCGGCTAATGTGCTGGAATCCCTTGAACCTTTGCTCGCGTTTCGCATTCCTCTTGATGTAAATGCAGGTAGTGGCTGAACGCGAACAACTGCCCGTGTTGCAGGCCAGGGCCGGAGAACCGGGGGCTTGGGACGCCCTTTTCCACCGCTACCAATTGCCCCTTTACGTTTATGTTTTTGAACTGGTCAACGATGAGCAAACCAGCCTGGATATTGTGCAGGAGACGTTCATTGCCGCCGTCCGGCATATCGGCAGCCTGCGGGACGACAATAAATTCGGGAGCTGGCTCTTCGGCATTGGCCATCAGAAATGCATTCAACGCTGGCGAAAACAAAATCGCGAAGACAATTTGTGCGGGGAAATCGCCGAATTGCCGGATGAGTTTGAGAACAGCCCGGACACTCTGCTCATCCGCCACGAACAGGAGGCCGAGTTCATGAACCTGCTGGATCGGTTGCCGTTGCCGCAGCGCGCGGTATTACTGCTGCATTTCATCGAGAATTTTTCGCTCGAAGAAATCGCGCGCATCACGAATACGCCGCTGGGCACGGTAAAATCGCGAATGCACCACGCCAAACGAGCTCTGCGGAAGCTGGTTCGGGAAACGAGTGACCAACCATGAAAACGCCGCGTGAAATTTTGTTGGAACGGCATCAGGCCGCCACCCCGAAACTCGACGATATTCGGGAAACCACTGTAGCGGCGGTCTGTGACCGTCGCTTTCATTCACCGGCGGTCACAGACCGCCGCTACAACTGGCGCGAATTCCTGTATTCACTGCGCTGGCATCTGGCCGGAATGAGTGCGGCCTGGCTGGTGATTGCCCTCTTGAGCCTGAATGCCGGCCATGCAACCAGCCTGGCGTCCGCCATGCCGCGAGGAAAAATTCCTCCGGCGCAAATCATCCTGGCCTCGCTGCGCGAAAATCGCCGTGAGCTCCTGGAATTGATTCAACCGGTCGAAGCGCGCGATGCCCGGCCGGCAAAATTGTTTCCGTTGCCGCCGCGAAGTGAGCGGCCGGACGAAATCCTGACGGCTTGATACAACATGAAACTGAACCTTGACCCGAAAACTCTGTGGCCGGACAAACGCACCGTCTGGCGCCGACTGACACGGATTACCCTGGTCTTGCTTCCACTCTCACTGGTGGTCTTTGCGCTGTTGGTCAGGGATTGGAGGCTCAATCTTCCGGAATGGACGGAAGAAACACGGCGACATCTTTGGGAATGGGCGACCATCCTGGTGGTGGCCATGGCCGTGACTTTTTTGGCCAGCTCATTGCCGTCCGTTCGACGATTCCTTAACCGGCTGTTCAACTGGCGCGTCCTCCGCAAAATGTTGATTGGGCTGGCCTGGGTGGCAACCCTGGTCGTGCTGTTTTATGCCGAGGAAGATTGGCGGGGCTGGCATGCGTGGAATCTGTATCGTCAGCAACTCGAAGCCGGCGGCGCACAGCTGGATTTGAAGGCGTTTATTCCCAAAACCGTTCCCGACGACCAAAACTTTGCCGCCATCCCTGTGGTTAACTCCTGGTTCACCCAGAGGACCAATTTCGACCTGCGCTGGTCGGACCACTATGCCGCGGCCTGCGGCATGGTTTCCTGGCCTGCCGGCTCGCCGGGTTCCACCGATGAAAAAAATGGCGACCGCCGTTTCCTCGACCTGGTCGCCTGGCAAAAGGCATTTGCTGCCATTCAGTCGGGCCAGACAAGTTCAGATCAGCAAATCCAATCTGGAAAACTCGATCTGGCGTCGCGTGCGGCGTCGGCTCCGGCGGTTCTGGCCGGATTGGTGACCAGCGAAACCAGTCTGGCAGAACTCCGCGCCGCCAGCGACAGGCCCTATGCACGGTACCCGGTCGTTTATGACATGGAAAATCCGTGGGGAATCCTGCTGCCGCACCTCGGCAACGGAAAAAGGGTCGTCCAACGTTTACAGCTCAGAGCTTGTGCCGAACTGGCTGCCGGACGAAGCGAAGACGCCCTGGCAGACGTCAGGCTGATGCTTTATCTGGCCGATTCGTTCAAGAGCGAACCGTTTTTGATTTCCTATCTGGTGCGCATTGCTTGCCTGCAACTCACCATCCAACCGGTCTGGGAAGGACTGGCCGAACACGCGTGGTCCGACGCTCAGCTTCAGGAATTGCAGGCTTATTTCCAGCAGTGCGATTACTTGACGCCCATGGAACGGTGCTTGGCGTCAGAGCGCGCGGCAGGAATCCTGACCGCCAATCTGTTGGCAGAAGGAAAGTACACTTTCAATGTTCTGACGAGTGACCCGACACCATCTGGTTCGAGTGCGGCCGATATGTTTGGCCGGGTGGTTCCGCGCGGCTGGTATTATTTGGAGCAACTGAATTATTGCCGGCTCTTTCAATTGCAGTTGAACAGGGCATTTGATGTAGAAAAAAGGCAGGTTTACCCGAAGCAGATTGAATCCAACAGCAATGCCCTGGAACAGGCGTTTGCCGGGCGCAATCCTTTCACCACCATCTGTACCCGTCATCAGCTTCTTGCGGTCATCATGCTGCCGTCGTTGCATATAATACCCATGAAAGCAGCTGCAGCCCAAACAGCTGCGGACGAAGCCGCCATCGCCTGTGCGCTCGAACGCTACCGGCTGGCCAACGGACAATATCCGGATAATCTGGACGCGCTCATCCCGAAATTTATTTCCCAATTGCCCAATGACGTGATTTCCGGCGAGCCGTACAAATATCACCGCACGAATGAAACACAGTTTGTGCTCTATTCCATCGGCTGGAACGAAACGGACGACGGCGGCGTGCCGGGAAACACCCTGTTCGACGACAAAGAAGGCGACTGGGTCTGGCAGTATCCGGCAAAGTAAGGTAGGAACTTCGAACATTCAACATTCAACGCCCAACTTCGAATATTCAATGCCCGCATCAGGCCGACGGCGCCTTCAGTGTTGAATGTTGAATGTTGAGCGTTGAATGTTTTCTCTAGAATCGCGCCAGGACCGCGCGGTTTATCCGAGATTTTTTGAACCTTTCCGGCGGGAGCGGGGATTGATAAATAGATGGTCATCACTGACGACCGCCTTACGCCATCCGCCGCATCCGAACTTCTCGCTCGCGCACGCGCCGGGGACGCAGACGGTTTTTGCCTTTTGATTGAGCCGCTGCAAGCGCGCCTCCTGCGCCAGGCCGCCGCGCTGACCGGTGACTTGAGTCTGGCCGAAGATATCGTTTCCGAAACCCTGGTCGAAGCATGGAAAAGCTTTGCGCGTTACAACGAGTCCTGCCAGCTCTCAACCTGGCTCTACGCCATTCTTTTGCATCGTTATCAAAAATCCGTGCGTCGGGCGCGTTCACGCCCTATCGCCCTGGCATGGCTGTCGCTGTTTAGAGCGCGGGATTTGAGCATCCGGCAGGAGAATCTGGCGGCGGCGGGGCCTTCCCCCGCGGAGGTCGTGGCCCAAAACGAAACCCTCGCTCAATTGCGTCAATGCATAGAGCTGCTGCCGGAAAAACATGCCCGCGTCATTCGGTTGCGTTTCTTTGACGAGGCTTCCCTGCCGGACATGGCGGCGGTCCTGGGATGTTCTGTGGGTACGGTAAAATCCCGCCTGCATCACGCCCTGGAAAAATTGCGCAAAATGAAAATGAACCTTTCCGAGGTGAAAGGGGATAAACCCGTATGAAGTGGTTTCTGAAACGCTGCGAACGTCATCGCCGGAGCATTTGTCTCCTGGCTGGCAGCGCGTTGTCGAAGCCGGAATTGAACGAACTCAGGGTACACCTGGCGAATTGCGCGGATTGCCGGAAATACCACGACGAAATGGTCTCGCTGGCAAAGCCGCTGGCCGATTGGGAAACAAACTTTGCGCACGTCGAACCAAGTCCGGAAACCCGGATCCGCTGGGCAAAAGCCGTTCAGGTAGCCGCCGATGTCAATCGGCGGAAAAGGCCTGTCCGCGAATTGACATTCGCGGCTACGCTGGGAAATGCCGTTCGGCTTCCGTTTCGGGAACTCATCTGGCCTTGCCGCCGGATTTGGATGGGCCTGGCGGCGGTCTGGGTGGTAATTCTCGCCGTAAATTTTTCCGCCCACGACACGGAACTTGTTGCCGGGAAATCACCGCCGCCCACGCCGGAAATGATTCTGACCTTCCGGCAACAGGAAAGATTGCTGGCCGAGTTGATTGGGCCAAACGAACCCCGTGTTGCCGTGCCGCCGAAACCGTTCTCGCCGCGCCCGAGCAGCGAACGGCAGTTCGAAATTTTGAAGGCGTGACTTTGGAGGGCAGCACTCCGCTGCTGCCCTGATGTTGGGGCACTGACGAAGCAGGGTCCTCCAGAATTATGAACGAAACACTAAAAACCAAATCAGGCTGGCGGATTCTGCGCCGGATTTTGATCAGCCTGGCCGTTCTCGCGACGCTGGTCGCGCTTTTATACACCGAGGAAGACTGGCGCGGCAAACGCGCCTGGGAAAACTACAAGCACGAACTGGAAGCCAAAGGTGAGAAACTGGACTGGCAGGCCTTTGTCCCGCCGTCCGTGCCGGACGACCAGAATTTTCTTACCGCACCGATTTTCACCAATATCCTGGATGGCAAAGTCGTAATGGTACCCTACGGCAACGACGGTGGGCCGGCTTTTCGCCCCGGCGCAGGTCAGAGTGGTTACGCCATTTATCGGGTGTACCTGACCGATTTGTTGGCATGGCAAAATTATTATCGAAATCCGACGAAAAACCATGCTGTTAACGAGCTTGTCTTGACCAATGGCGTACTGGTAGCGCAGACCAATCTTCTCAATCATGCAACCGACGAATTTCCCATCGCGTCGAAACTGCAAACACCAGCGAAAGATGTGTTGCTGGCTTTGAGCAAATATAATTCGGCAGTCGAAGAACTGCGCCAAGCGAGCAAGCGTCCTTATGCAAATGTTCCTCTGAACTACGCAGATGGTTTCAACACTGGAGGGACATTATTTCCCTATTTGGCGGACTTGAAACGATGCACTCAACTGCTGCAATTGCGCGCCGCTGCTGAGTTGGCTGGTGGTCAAAAGGCAAAAGCTTTGGACGACGTAACGCTGTTGCTGTATTTGGATAATTCCCTTCGCAACTCGCCGTTCTTAATTTCAGAACTGGTGCGCCTGGCGATGCTGCAATACGCACTTCAGCCGATTTGGGAAGGATTGGCGGAACATCAATGGTCGGATGAACAACTGGTTGCGCTGAACGCGGAACTGGCGAAAATGGATTTCCTGGCGGATTACGAATTTACCATGCGTGGAGAACGAGCCTTCGGCATTGCCAGCTTTGAGAACCAACGACTCACGCGCGAATTAATTGTGCCATTGAAAAGCGGTGGTTCCATGACTCTTAAAATGCGTTGGATGCCCAGCGCGTATTTTTATCAAAATGAACTGGCCGTTGCCAGGATGTATCAGCAATGGATTTTGCCGCTTGTGAACGTAAAAACCCAGGTGGTTTCACCGGAAAAACTGCAGCTTGCCAACCGGGCCGTCCACGCGGAAATGAAACATTATTCGCCTTACAAAGTTCAGGCGTTGATGATTTTTCCAGCCGTTAGCAGGAGTGTGATACTGTTTGCCTGTGCGCAGACCTGTGTTGATTTGGCGCAAGTCGCCTGTGCGCTGGAACGCTATCGGCTCGCCCACGGCGAATATCCCGGAACCCTCAACGCGCTCACACCTCAGTTCATTGCCAAGCTTCCACACGACATCATGAACGGCCAACCACTGCACTACCGGCGGACCGACGACGGCAAATTTGTGCTCTACTCCGTCGGTTGGAATGAAGAGGACGACGGGGGCACGGTCGTCCTCAGAAAGGGTAGCTCCAACGTGGATACCGACAGCGGCGATTGGGTCTGGCAGTATCCGGCGAAATAAAGATTGCCCGAAACATTCAACATTCAACGCTCAACATCGAACCCTCAAGGATTGCTTTGTCCCGGTATCACCTTGGAGTTGGGCGTTGAATGTTGAATGTTGAATGTTTTTCCAAAACCTCTCCCGACTACGGTTCCGATCACCGAGCCAATAATGGCCCCGGCCACGAAATCCGAGAACCAATGAATGGTCATGGAAACGCCAATGCCGATATAGAACGCGTAGAGAATTGCCATCAAACCCAACCATCGTTGTTTCGGATAAAGTGTAAACACCGTCACGGCCATGGCAAAGGCGATGGTGGTGTGCGACGACGGCCAGCCCCAGAAAATTCCGCCGCGCAGCCAGCCGAAATGGAAAACGTGGCTGATGTCCGTGCCGACAGTGTGCGCCGGATGGGCGCGGCCGGTAAAAGCCTTGTAGGCAATCACAATCAATGCGCCGAGGAGTTCCGCCTGCGCGATGGCCCAGCCAGTCAGAATGGTTCTGGCGCTCCGGCCAAGGAAACCGAAGGCAAGCAGCAACAGCGGCAAGTAAATGGGCAGCAGCCCGCCGATGATAACGGCGGGAAACATCCAGGAACGAAGCGCCGGACTGCGGGTGGCGAGAAACCAACGCCAGTCCAAGTCCGACATGACAAGAATGACCGTGAAAACTATCGCAACGAGATGCCAGGCGAGTTTCCAGCCTTTGAAGCAACCCAGCAGGTTGCGCGGCAGCGTGACCAGAAATTGTTTCATGCGGAATCCACGAAATGAATTTTGAGAGGGGCGGCGTGTCGCCGTCCCGAATTGATAACCATCAGGACTACCAACTTGAACGGCTCAGGCCGGTACAGCGTCTCGCATCGGGCGGGTAGCCGGTTCTGGTAGAGGTTTGCCCATGCCAGTTAGCTCCTCGACTTCCTCGTGTGCAAGTTCAACGAGTTGCTGGTAGGTTTCCTTTTCCGATTTTCCGTGGCAGACACCGCCCCACGGAAACAGGTCCGGGCAATATCCCACATACAGTCCGTCTTGTTCACTCCAACGGACAAATTTCAGATAGCGGTCGGTAGCGTTCATCGTTTTGTTTCCCGAATCGCGTTGCGGACTTGTTTTTCCTGATAATGATGCGCATCGTCGCCATCCTGTCCGCTCAGGACGACGGAACCCGCATATTTTGGATGGCGAAATTTCCGATGGGAACCTTTGCCACCCGGTACACGCATAAATCCAGCACTTTCAAGCTCCGCAATAAGTTGTCGGATCTTACGAGGCATAACTTAACACCAAAAGCTTGGGTTTGCACGCGTCCCGCGTCAACTTGGAACTTCACACCGCCTGCTGTCCTGCGCCATCCATACCGGTGCCGTCCAGATCAATCAGGATGTCCCGCGGCTCGGCGCCTTTGCTCGGGCCGACGATGCCGCGGTTCTCCAGCTCGTCCATGATGCGCGCGGCGCGGGTGTAACCGAGGCGCAGCCGGCGTTGCATCAACGACACGCTCGCCTTTTGTTCGCTGCGAATGACTTCGATGCATTGCTGGATCAGTTCCTCGTCCTCGTCAATGCCGGTTTCGTTCCCGAAACTGGCGGCCGGCTGCGAAAGCTGCTTGTGGATCTCCATGTCGTAGTTCGGTTTGCCCTGTTTGGCAATGAACTCGACAATGCTGTTGATTTCCTGGTCGGTGATGAGCGCGCCCTGGGCGCGAATCAACTTCGCCGAGCCCGGTGGCAGGTAAAGCATGTCGCCTTTGCCGAGCAATTTGTCCGCGCCCATCGCGTCGAGAATCGTCCGCGAGTCCACGCGCGAGGCGCACTGGAACGCGATACGCGCGGTGATGTTCGCCTTGATGACGCCGGTGATGACGTCCACGCTCGGCCGTTGGGTGGCGACGATGCAGTGGATGCCCGCCGCGCGCGCCATCTGCGTGATGCGCGCGATGGCCATTTCCACGTCGGCGGGCGCCACGAGCATCAGGTCCGCCAGCTCGTCAATGATGACGACAATGTAACTCAGCTTCTCGGGAATGACGATGTCGTCGTCGCGCGGCACGACAATTTCCTCGTCCACCTCGACCGCGAACCCTTCGGCTCCGGGCTCGACCTTTTCCTTTTTGGCCTTGAGCGGCAGTTCCAGTTCCTGCTGCGGCAACGGCTTGTTCTTGGGGCGCGAATTGAACGTGGCGATGTTGCGCACACCGACCCGCGCGAAAATCTGGTAACGCTTTTCCATTTCGTTGACGACCCAGCGCAAAGCGAGGATGACCTTTTTGGGATCGGTCACCACCGGCACGACGAGGTGCGGCAGGGCGTTGTATTGCTGCAATTCGACCACCTTGGGATCAATCATCACGAACCGGAGCTGATCGGGTGAAAATTTATAGAGCAACGAGGTGATGATGCAATTGATGCAAACGGATTTGCCGGAGCCGGTGCTGCCGGCAATCAGCACGTGCGGCATTTCAACCAGATCGGCAATGATCGGGTGACCATAGACGTCCTTGCCCAGCGCAATCGGAATCTTCGCCTTGGAATTGCGCCATTCGTCGGATTCGAACAGGTCGCGCACGATGACCTTGGTCTTGACCGGATTCGGGACCTCGACGCCGACGGAGCTTTTTCCGGGCACGGGAGCGAGGATGTGGATGCGCTCGGCCTTGAGCGCGGCAGCGATGTTGTTGGAGAGCGCGGTGATTTTTTCCAGCTTCACGCCGGGCGCCGGATGCAATTCATAGCGGGTGATGGTCGGCCCTTTGGTGATGTCGCCGAGCGAAACCTCGATCTCAAACTGCGCCAGGGTCTGCTGCATGAGCCGCGCGTTGGCCATCAATTCCTCCTTCGATTCGGTCGGTTTGACAGTCATGTCCGGGTGCTGGAGAAAATCCAGCGGCGGCAACTGGTAATTACCGATGATGGGCGTCGAAGCGACCGTAATCGGCTTCGGCCTTTTGGATTTCGGCTTGGGTTTCGCCGGCGCGGAACCGTCCGCAATGTGGACCGCCGGTTCGGCGGGCTTTTCCGGATCAACTTTTTCCGATTCCGCAATTTTGGTCTCGGCGGATTTTTCTGTTCCCGATTTTTCACCGAGTATGTCCTCGGTGGTGGCGGCGGGAACCTCGCGCGGGGAAATCGCTTCTTCTTCGGCGGCAGGCGCGGGCTTCCTTCCCGGCGCCGGCACCGGGTTTTCATCCCCGCTGAGCGGCTCTTTGACGATGCCGCCGGGCAAAGTCGTTCTCCGGAACCGGCCCGGTTTGGCCTGCGGCACGCTCAAATCGCGCACGGTCGGTTCGGGCACCGGTTGCATATCCGCGCCCAGCCCGGTGCGCGCGACTTCTTCCTGCAATTTTTTGGCCTGCTTTTCCAGTTCACGCGCCCGGCGTTCCAGCGCGCCTTCTTCGGGAGATTTCGGTTCCGGTTTGGGGTCGATACTGGCGGGCATTTTTTCCAGAAAACCGCGAATCCATTCGCCGAGCCGGAAATTGGTCAGGAACAGCACGCTGATGAGGCAGAGCGTGGTGTAAACAATGGTCGCGCCCGCCGTGCCCAGCAGGGAAAAACCATATTCATAGCGCGGCGTCTGGCCAAAGGTCAAAAAACCAAGCCAACCGCCGGCACTGAGCGAACCAATGGTTTCCCGGACCTTGCCGAACCATCCGGCGTTGTCCATGATGTAAAGCAACCCCGTCAAGGACAGGACCAGCACGACCGACCAGATCAGCGACCAGCGCAAGCGGTCCCGCACGTGGCTGGGAAAATTCAGCAGGTAAGCCAGGCCAAACAGGGCGAGCAATACCGGCAAAAGATAGCCGACCAGACCAAAAGGAATGAACGAGGCCCAGGCCAGATAAGCGCCGAGGGGGCCAATCCAGTTGTGCGCGGGCTTGTTCAGCCGCGTGGTCAGGAAGGAAATGTCGTCGCGGTCAAATGACCACTGCGCCACCAGCAGGAGCAGCGCGGCGCAAAGCAACGCGACGCCGATAATGTCGCCAAAACCGTGCGCGGAATTCGATGACGTCTTGCGTGACATGGCCGCAGCGTAACAATTCAACGCGGCGACTTCAAAGTTGAAATTGCTCGATCACTGCGTTCGGCGAGCGGAAGGTCTGGACCGGGTCGCGATTTGCGAACGCAACGCTTTCATCCGTTTTTGAGCGTCGGTGAATTGTTGGGGCGTTAATCCCTTCCGCAGCAGGTCGCGGCTCTCCGCCGCATCCGCATCGGCCTTGGCGGCCATGCTGAACCACGCATACGCCTCCACGATGTCCTTCTCCACGCCCTGGCCATTGGCGTAGCAGTAACCCAGATTGGATTGGGCCTCGGGATGGCCCTGTTCGGCGGCCTTGCGATACCAATTCGTTGCCTCCTCGGCGTCCTGCTCCACGCCCCGGCCGTTGTCATAGCAGTAGCCCAGATTGGATTGAGCGGGGGCGTAATTCTGTTCGGCGGCCTTGCGAAACCACTTCACCGCCTCGGCTTTGTCCTTTCCCACCCCCTGGCCATTGGCGTAGCAGTAGCCCAGATTGAATTGTGCGGGGGCGTAATCCTGCTCGGCGGCTTTGCGATACCACTTCACCGCCTCCCTTGGGTTCTTCGTTACGCCCCGGCCGTCATCATAGCAAAAGCCCAGATTGAACTGAGCCTCGGCATCGCCCTGCTCGGCTTTGGCTTTATATTCCAGAAATTTGCCGGGAACGGCGGGGCCTTTCGGGGTAGTGGCACGGTTCGAAAACAGGCGGGTGATGAAATTGGAAACGGCGGTTCGAAATCTTTTCATCAGACTGAAACCTACGCCGTAACCATCAAGAACTGCAAGTCGAATCCAGTCCTCCGTCCCTCACTTCGCGCTTGCCAACGCATGGCGGGATTGTCAGGCTATTAATCCCGCAAGTGCGCGGTTAGCTCAGTGGTAGAGCACTACATTGACACTGTAGGGGTCACAGGTTCGAACCCTGTATCGCGCACCATCTCTGAATATTCGTGAGTCTTGGCGGTGATTATGTCCGGTTTCCAGTTCCAAAAGTTTAAACCCTTTGATTCTATTGGTTTTTTTAGCGGTGCATTTTTGGAACTCTCAAACCGGACGTTACTTTCGATTCCGGACATTGGCCCTGGCTGTTTATCTGCGTAAGCCCTTGATTTCCGTGATAGTCCGGCCTATTCCGGCCTAATCCACCTTTCCGGACATAATCACCGCCAAGACTCAGGTGGGACCGGACAACCAAAAACGGCCGTTGCCGGCCGGCCGTCTGCGTGCCTGGTTGCAATGATCAGATACGGCCGAACCCTCCCGGAGATTGCGACCCCACTGAATCAATCAGCGGCCTCATCCTGAAACGGAACGGTTTGGCTTGTTGGATTGGAGTATCGGTCACCGTAATCGTCCAACCATGTCCGCCGGGCGTACGATCTGCGCTAACGATGCGACGGCCTTCGCGCTTGATGCGGTCAAGCGCGGCAACGAATTCTTCGGTTGAGTTTGTCACGATCTGCATTTCCAGCCTGTGTTTGCTTTGCCGCAGTTTGTCAGCAGTAATCGGGCCGACGTCCTGCCCAAAAACTGGACGGGTCACTGCCCGCGCAACCGATAAAAGGCCGTGGAGTCGCTGACATTGTTCGTCAGCATAAAATTGTTGCCCAACGTGATTACGCCGTTTGTCAGTCGTGTCCAGACTCCGCCCGGAGACACCGTGCTGCTGGTTTGCAGCACGAAAGCGTAGGCCCAGGCCGGCCAGGAGAGGATGACCTGGTGGCTGGCCGCCGGCGCGATTTGCAGTGATGGAAAAATAGCGCGTCCGGATCGGACTGTGCTGTTATGCGTGTCGGCCACGTAGAGATTGCCGGCCTGATCGAATGCCAGGCTTTGCGCGTAATTAAACAGCGCGTTGGTGCCGATGCCGTCGGTGCTGCCCGTGATGCCAACCTGTCCGGCCACCGTCGTTACCACCCAGTTGGTTCCCACCGGCGTCATTTTCCGAATGGTTTGATCGTACGTGTCCATCACGTAGAGCTGACCAGTCAGGTCGGAAGTGACATCATCGGGAAAATAAAAATGGGCATTGGTGCCCGTGCCGTCGTCGTTGGCGCGGATGCCGGCCACGCCCGCCAGGGTGCTCACCAGCCAGTTCGTTCCGATGGGCATCAGCTTGCGGATGCTGTTGTTTTCGCTGTCGGCCACATAAACGTTCGACGCATTGTCCACGGCCAGGCCGCGAGGGAAATAAAACAGGGCATTGGTGCCGATGCCGTCGGCGTAACCCTTTGTGAAAGGCAACCCGGCCAGGGTACTTACCGTCCAGTCGGACCCAATGCGCGAGACTTTGCGGATGACCATGCCGTAATTGTCCGACACAAAAATATTCGTGTTCGCATCCACCGCAATGCCGGCGGGCACATAGAAAACTGCATTACTGCCCACACCATCCACCTCGCCATAAGCCTGGGCCTGTCCGGCAATGGTGCTGGTCACCCAGTTTGTCCCGAACGGTGTGATTCTCCGAATCGTGCTGTTATAGGCATCCGCAACGTAAAGGCTGCCGCCGCTGTCCAGGGCGATGTCCGAAGGATAATAAAACCGCGCGTTACTGTTCGTGCCGTCGGCGCTGCCAATCATACCGGCCAGACCGGCAATGGTGCTCACCACGCCGTTCGTCTCAATTTTTCGAATCGTGCAGTTGTAATAATCCGCCATGTAAACGTTGCCTTGAGGATCCAGCGCCACAGCGGCAGTGGACCAGAACAAGGCGTTGGTGCCCGGACCATCGGTGCTGCCGGTGCTGATACCGGCAAACGTGCTCACCGTGCCGTTCGTGGTAACTTTCCGAATCTCATTGTTGTTCGCGTCTGCCACATAAATGTTACCGGTGGCATCCACCGCCACGCCAATCGGCGAATGGAATCGCGCGTTGTTGGTCGCGCCGTCGGCGTCACCATAAACTCCCGTCAATCCCGCGAACGTGCTCACGGTCCAGTTGGTTCCCGTCAGTGTCAGCTTCCGAATCGTATTGTTGTTGTCGTCGGCGACATAAAGCGTACTTCCACCGCTGATCGCGATGCCGGCCGGGCCATTGAACTGGGCATTGGTGCCGGTGCCGTCATTGCTACCGGAGACCAGTACCTGACCGGCAATCGTGGTGACCACCCAATTGGTGCCCGACGGGACGAGTTTCCGGACGGTTTCATTGACGCCATCGGTCACATAGAGATTGGTGGCAGCATCCATGGTAATGTCAAAAGGCATGTAGAACTGGGCGCCGTTGTTTGTGCCGTCGCTGCTGCCGGGATGATGTGGCTGACCGGCAATCGTGCTGACCAGTCCAGCCGGAGTGATTTGCCGGATCACATCGTTGGCCACGTCAGCCACATAAACATTGCCGGCGTTGTCCACCGCGACGCCGGTCGGTGTGGCAAATTGTGCGTTGGTCCCCACCGCATCGATCAGACCGGCGTTTGTTACCTGGCCGGCCAAAGTGCTGACCATCCAATTCGTTCCCACCGGCGTGATTTTCCGGATGGTGTCGTTGAACTCGTCCGCCACATAGAGATTGCCGTTGATATCCACCGCAATGCCGGTGGGAAGGTTGAACGAGGCATTGGTGCCGGTGCCGTCCGCGCTGCCTTTGACACCGATCTGGCCAGCGATGGTCGTCACCGTGCCAGCCGGCGTGATTTTCCGGATCGTGTTATTGCCCGAGTCCGTCACGTAGAGATTACCCTGACTGTCCACGGCAACTCCCGAGGGACCGGAAAACCGCGCGGCCGCCCCTGTGCCATCCGCGCTGCCAATACTGGCCGATCCCGCCAGAGTGCTGAAGGAAAAGGCTTGCGAATAAACCTGTGAAGAGGCCACCAGCCAGAGACCGGACACGAAACAAAAAAAGAGTGTCTTCATAAACGTCCTGCGGACACGAGGTTTTGGGGAAGCACCGCCTGTGCCGCACTCACAGACGTAAATGTTATCCGTTAAAGTAACCGCGAACATACCGTGCGAAGCCATGAGTGTCTGGAAATCGTCGCCGGACATTTCTTTCTTTGTCCACTTGCGGAGCGGGCGGCGAGGCTTATGTTTAATCATGAAAACAAAAATCAAGGCTGCCAAGGCGTTCGACCAACCCAAACCGTTCACGCCCGGTGTGACCCGGGGCATGGTGCGCGAACATGCGTATCGCCTGTATCGCGACAAACTGCCGGAACATCCGCTGACACTGGAAGATTGGGTGCTGGCCGAAAAAGACCTCGTGGCAACGATGGAAACGGAAAGCGTGGAAGGCTGAATTTTCCCAGTCCTAACACTGCGTATCGCGGACAAACGCTTGACTGCAAAGTCCGCAACGTTGTGGTGTAATCAGACTTTCGGCCGCAATTTCTTCCACAACCAGCCGAGTGGATCGTAGAAGTCATCCACCACGCGTTCCTTGAGCGGAATGATGGCGTTGTCGGTGATGGTGATGCTCTCCGGGCAGACCTTGGTGCAGCACTTGGTGATGTTGCAGAAACCGACGCCGTGCGCCTGCTTCAATTCCGGCAACCGGTCTTCCGTGTCGAGCGGGTGCATCTCCAGCGCGGCGGTGTAAACCAGAAAACGCGGGCCGATGAATTCGTCGTGCTTGTGATGGTCGCGCAAGACGTGGCAGACGTCCTGGCAGAGAAAACATTCGATGCACTTGCGGAATTCCTGCACGCGGTCCACGTCTTCCTGTTGCATCCGCCAGGTGCCGTCCGGGGCGTCCGGGGGACGTGGCTTGAACTTCTTGATCTTCTGTTTGACGCGAAAATTCCAGGAAACATCCGTCGCCAGGTCCCGGATGCTCGGAAACGCCCGCATGGGCTCGATGGTGATGGGTTTGTCCGTCGGGAGGGTGTTCATGCGCGTCATGCACATGAGCTTCGGAATGCCGTTGATTTCCGCCGAGCAGGAACCGCACTTGCCGGCCTTGCAATTCCAGCGGCAGGCGAGATCGTTGGCCTGCGTGGCTTGAATCTTATGAACGGCATCGAGCACGACCATGCCCTCGGTGATTTCCGTGGCGTAATCCACGAACTTCCCGCCGTTCGCGTCGCCGCGCCAGATTCTAAACGTGGCCGTGCTCATTTCATCTCCTCGATCACCTGTTTCAATTCCGCCGGCATGTCGGGAATCGGCTCGCGCCGGACCTGCATCGAACCGTCGGGATTTTTCCCCACGATGACATTCACCTTGCCCGAGGCCGCGTCCTTGTTCGGAAAATCCTCGCGGAAATGGCCGCCGCGGCTTTCCTTGCGTTCGATGGCCGCGCGGGTGATGGCTTCCGACACCGTGAGGAGATTTTTCAAATCCACCGCCGTATTCCAACCGGGATTGTATTCGCGATGGCCATAAACCGCGACGTGTCGGGAGCGTTCCCGGAGTTTGCCCAATCCGTCGAGCGCCGGGGCCATTTCATCCTCGCGCCGCACGATGCCCACGAGGCTTTGCATCCTTTCCAGCAAATCATGCTGCACCTGATACG
>DATEGR010000533.1:0-2861 GCA_035279985.1 Verrucomicrobiia bacterium | reverse complement strand
CAAACGGACTCGGCCGCGGCGGCTTTGTTTTTTTTACGCCCTTGCAAAAGAGTCCCTGCTTTAAATACTGTGTCCTCATCATGAATATCATTTCCGACTCTCGCGGTGTTTCATTGGTAAACCACCTTTTGAGAATCTGGTCGCGCCGGACCCTCCCGGCGGTTCTGTTTGGCCTGTGGCTGTCGCCGTTCCTGGCCGGGACCAGCGTGGCGGCCGGCGCGCCCTTTTATCTCAAGGGCGGCGACCGCGTCTGCTTTTACGGCGACAGCATCACGGAGCAGCGGTATTACGGCATGGACGTGGAAACCTATGTCCGCACCCGGTTTCCGGATCTGCATGTGAAATTCGTCAACTCCGGCGTCGGTGGCGACCGGGTGACCGGCGGTTGGGCGGGGCCCATTGACGAGCGGCTGCAACGTGATGTTTTTCCGTTCAAACCCAATGTGGTCACCATTATGCTGGGCATGAACGACGCCGGTTACCGCGCGTTTGACCAGGGGGTTTTTCACACTTACACGAATGGCTACGAACATATCGTCGAATCGCTCCAGAAGCATCTTCCCGGTGTCCGCATCGTGCTCATTCAACTCACGCCGTTCGACGACGTGACGTATCCTCCGCAGTTTCCCGGCGGTTACAATGGAGTGCTTCTCCGCTATGCGGCCTTCGTTTCTCAACTCGCCGCCGAGCATCATTTGATGTGTGTGGACTTTACGACCCCGATGCTCGATGTGCTGCAAAAGGCAAATGCCCAGGACCCCAAACTTGCCCGTGAGGTGATTCCCGGGCGGGTTCATCCATCGGCCGTCGGCGAATTGATCATGGCGGAGGCGCTGCTCGAGGCATGGGGCGCGTCGCCGGTGGTCACGGCGGTGACCCTTGATGCCGCCGGCAAACAGGTGGTTCAAGCGGACAACACGACCGTGAGCGGCTTCGGGGAAAGCACCCATGCCCTTTCCTGGACGCAGAACGACCGGTCGTTGCCGTTTCCGATTCTCGGTTTGCACGAGGATTGGCCGCAGTTCCCGCCCGTCGGCGCGATCTCCCATTGGCCGCCGCCCCTGAGTTTTATTAACCGACCCCCTCAGCCGAAATGGGACTACACCAATGCGGCGACAAAGATGATCGTGGATTTCTCTGGTTTCTATCAAGCGCTGGACCAGGAACCTCTGTTGGTGCGCGGCCTGCCATCCGGAAATTATGAACTTAAGATCAACGGCCAAACGGTGGGCCAGTTCAACGCCGGGCAATTGGAACAGGGCATCAACCTGGCCGAATACCGCACGCCGATGCTGTTGCAGGCGTATCGCCTGCTGGACCTGGTTGACGAAGAGGTTCAGTGGCGGTTTTATGCCTGGCGCGTCATCCAGCTGCCATTGGCGTTCGACCATGATTCAGCTGTCCAGCGCGCATCCCGGAAATTCATCGCCGCCCTGTACGCCGAAAAAGATAAAACTGAAGACCAGCAGTATGCCGCCGGCCGGCCGCAACCGTCGCACTACGAACTGGTTCGATTGGCGGAATGACCGGTCAAACGCCGGTTATCGTGGAACCTGAACTCTGGTGGTGCCGCGGCGGAGCACCGTTGGCTTAATCAATTTTCGTTTTCCCGACAAAAAAAGTTGTGCATAGACACCGATCGAAAGGTACATTCCGTCATGTTTCTCATCGGCCTCGGTACCGCCGCACCGGCGCAGCGTTACGCGCAACGCGAATGCTGGGACGCGGTCCAGCACACCGAACCCTACGCGCGGCTCACGTCACGTTCCCGCGCCATTCTCAAAAAAGTGCTCTGTGGTGACAATGGCATTGCCACTCGCCACCTGGCGCTGGACTCACTGCCTGAGGTGTTTCAGCTCACGCCCGATACGCTCCAGGCGCGCTTTACCAAACACGCGCCCGCGCTGGCCGTGGAAGCCGCGCACCGCGCCTTGCACGATGCCGCTTGCGCACCTTCGGAAATCGACGCCGTGCTCATCAGCACCTGCACCGGTTATTTGTGCCCGGGCCTGACGAGCTATGTGAGTGAACGGCTCGGCCTGCGCCCGGATGTGTTCACCCTCGATTTGGTCGGGCAGGGTTGTGGCGCCGCGTTGCCCAATCTGCGCACGGCCGAGGCCCTGCTGGCGGCCAAACGCGCCGAAAAGGTTTTGTCCGTTTGTGTCGAAGTTTGCAGCGCTGCGATGTATCTCGACGACGACCCGGGCGTACTGATCAGTGCCTGCCTGTTCGGTGACGGCGCGGGCGCGGCCGTGCTGACCGACAAACTGCGACCCAATCGCCGGCGGGTTGAATGGAAATTCGGTTCATCCTGCCTCGCACCCGACAAACGCGACACGCTCCGGTTTGGCCATAGAAATGGGATGTTGCGAAACATGCTTTCATTGCAGGTTCCTCAAATTGCGGGTGATGAGGCGGCGAAACTTTTGGCCGGATCGCTGGCATCCGCCGATGTGAAACGCGAATGCGTCGCCGGCTGGATCTTGCACACCGGCGGGCGCGACGTGTTGCTCGCGTTGCGCGACAAGTTAAAATTGACCGAAACCGACGTTCGCCACAGCGCTGCGGTGCTGCGCGAATACGGCAACATCAGCAGCCCGACCGTGTTTTTTGTGCTCGATCGCGCTTTGCATGACGCGGTGCCGGACGGGCTGTGGTGGATGTCGTCGTTCGGCGCCGGTTTTAGTTGCCACGGGGCGCTGCTGGAGGTCGGATAATCGTCCTCGTGTTCATCCTCGCCCCGCAATGAAACGTGTGGTCCAACCGGAGTTGCTGGATGAATTGTCGCCGGACGATCCGCGGGCCCGGTGGTCCCGCCGCGACTTGCGCCGTATCAATGCCTGGATGCGCAATCACGCCAT
>DATEGR010000532.1:0-9651 GCA_035279985.1 Verrucomicrobiia bacterium | reverse complement strand
CAACGGTCGGCGCCTTTTTTGATTTGCTGGTGGACGCCGGGGGCCGGGCGATTTTTGAGGAAACGGCGGAGATGATCGGCTTGCGGGAAACGATGCAATCGCGCGCGGCGAACCCGGCAGCGAAACAACAGCTCGCGGCTGCCTACGATAAAGCGGAGCGCTATTGCCAGTCGGTCCGGCAGTATTCTGTTTCGCCGGGCAACTTTGCCGGCGGATTGACCACCATCGAGGAAAAGAGCCTGGGCGCTTTTGCCAAGAGCGGCACCCGGCCGATTCAAGGCGTCCTCCGCGTGGCCCAAGCCCCGCGCGGGCCGGGCTTGTGGATTCTCGACAGCGTGCCGGACGAACATTTCATGCAATTCGGCTACACCAATCCGAATGACACCGAAGGCATCATGGATTTGATCAGCGCCGGTTCGCAGATTGTCTTGTTCGTGACGGGACGCGGCAGCGTCATCGGTAGTCCCGTAGCGCCGCTCGTCAAAATCACCGGCAACAGCGCCACCTTTCGCGCCATGGCCGAAGACATGGATTTCGATGCCGGCCGTGTGCTCACGGGTGAACTCACGCTTGCTCAGGCCGGCCGCGATCTGGCCGATCTCGTTACGCGCATCGCGCAGGGTGAACCGAGCAAACCCGAAAGTCTTAACCATCGTGAATATTTTATCATGTATAAACATCAAAACACACCGACGCTTGAAGCCGGCTGCCGCGCATGAAAAAAACAACTTCCCGTTCCGTATTCGATTTAACCGGCCAGACGGCCTTGATTACCGGCGGCGGTACCGGCCTGGGTTTCGGCATGGCCCGATGCCTGGCTGCGTCGGGCGCAAAGGTGGTTCTAGTGGGGCGACGCCAGAAAGAATTGGACCAGGCATGTTCCGTCCTCGGCAAACGGGCCTTTGCGCTCTCCGGCGACGTGACCCGACTGGAAACCGCAGCCGGCCTCGTGGACAAGGCCGAGAAACTCGCCGGGCCCATTTCCATTCTCATCAACAACGCCGGCGTGCATCTGAAGAAAACCGCAACTGAAACGAGCGACGCAGAATTCGCCGCCGTCATGCAAACGCACGTCTTTGGCGCGTTTGCGCTGACGCGTGAAGCCGGTCGCCGTATGGTGGCACGGGGCTCGGGTTGCGTCCTGTTCACCGCTTCCATGTCCTCTTTCATGGGCATCCCCCTCATCGTCGCCTATTCCGCCGCCAAGTCGGCGTATGTCGGGATGGTTCGCACGCTGGCGGCTGAATGGGGTCCGCAGGGCGTACGCGTCAACGCCATTGCGCCCGGTTGGATCGCGTCCGACATGCTGGATCAGGCGCTCCGCGGCGATCCCGCCCGCAAGGCGAAAATTTTCGGCCGGATTCCGATGGAAAAATTCGGTGAGCCGGATGACATCGGCTGGGCGGCGGTCTATCTCGCCTCGCCCGCCGCCAAATATGTCAACGGCGTGGTGCTGCCGGTGGATGGCGGCGCCGCAATTGGATTTTAAGAAAGATCAACCGCAGAGAACTCGAAGAGCGCAAAAGATTCCTTGAATTGGTTTCTGGATCTTTCTCTGTGTTCTCTGTGTTCTTTGCGGTTAATACTCCGATATGAAAACAACGGTTCTACGCCATATCGCGAACCTCTGGACATTCATGGGCCATCCCTCGCCGGAAAAGGAATGGTCGCTGGAGCAAAAGCTGCGCGCGATCAAGGAAGCCGGCTTCGACGGCGTGTGCTGGGCCGGCAGCCCGGAATTACGCGAAGGTGTTGAAAAGTTCGGGCTGATTTTCGTTGGCGGCATGTCGTCCGGCAAAGCAGGCGATTTCCATCGCCTGCTTCAGGAGCAGAAGAACGCCGGCGCACACCACGTCAATGTGCAACTGGCCGACGAAGACACCCTGACGCCAGAGGCTCTGGATCTGGCACAGGTGCTCATGCGGGAAGGCCGCAAACTCGGCTTGGAACCGGCCGTTGAAGTCCACCGCGACACCTGTACCGAGACACCGGAGAAAACTTACGCCTTGGCCGATGCCTATCAGAACGTAACCGGCGAATTGCTGCCGATATCCTGGGACTTTTCCCATATCTCCGTCGTCAAACACCTGCGCCCCGACAACTTCATCGAGCGAATGATTGTTCGTTCCGACTTGATTCAACGCGCGCAACAATTCCATTTTCGGCCGTTCAACGGCCATCACGCGCAGATACCCGTCACCGATGGGAAAGGCAATCTGACGCAGGAAGTTAAAGACTGGCTAGCCTTTGCCGAAGCAGTACTCCGATGCTGGCTGAACGGCAACCGCGATACCGACCGTGAGATTTTCATCTGTCCGGAGATGGGGCCGGTGGCCGGCGGCTATGCGCTTTCGACATTTCCGAACAGTTGGGAGGAAGCCAAAATCCTGCGCGGCAAAATTGATAAGTTATGGCAGAGACTGACTTTGTAATCGAGGAATGTGAGGAAGCAGATTGGCGAATTTGCAAACCGAAGCGCAATGCAGGTAAAGCAGTTTGTTGTAATCGGCGTATGAGAAGATCAATCTTAAGGAGCTAGGAAGATAAAGGTCTCGCTATTTTGGCTTCAGCATAGAAGGTTTCCCATAGTTTAATGAATGCTCAAACCAGACGTATCTTCCATGAAAAACGATGATACACACTCCGTTGCTGGAACTGTACTCGAATTCGTTCACGTTCACAGGAAGATCAGAAATTGCTAAATTGCCCAAAGATTCTGGGCACTTTCCTGTTTCTGCAACATATTTATCCAGCTTACTTACTATAATAATGTACGCTTCCTGCGCTCTCCGAGACTCGTCTGCCGATTTTGTTGCGACAAGGTGTTCGGAAAGCAACACAACGAAAAATGGAAGGACTACCGCAACTAAAACTAGACCGATGAATAATTTCAATTTCATTCAGGATCTCTAAGAGGTCAGTCCCGCATATTGCACTGTTTCCCTTTCTCATCAAAGGCACAATAAATGGCACCAAAATCATCCACCCACCTCATTTGTTGTCAACCGCGAATCCATAATAGGCAGGACTGGCTTCGTTATGAAAATGGAAACAGGCGCGACGCCTGTCCTACGGTTGCCGGTATCTGCCAGGCGAACAGCCCAACACCCGCCTAAAGACGCGGTGGAATTGCGGGTAGCTGCCGAATCCGGCCTCCAGCGCCGCGTCAAGCATGGTCAACCGCTGGCCGGTCCCGTAAAGCTGCAGGAACCGCTCGATGCGCTGGCGGTTGCGGAAATCCACCAACGCCACGCCCGTTTGTTGCTTGAACAACCGGCTCAACCGCGCAGGGCTTAAGCCAGACCGACGGGCGAGTTCGTTTAAACTCAACGGGCCGGGCTGGTCGCGGATCAGGCGCGCGGCTTTTTCAACGGCGGGATGGACGTCATGCACGGGAACATCGGCGGCATGTTCAAAATATTGCCAGGCCTTGAGCAACGCGTAACTTAATCCGGCGTTGAACAGGCCGGGCCGGGCCTGTGTCGTAGCAATTTCCGAAAACAATTCCTCCAGCTGGCTCAGAACGTGTCGTGGCAAACGCCGGCAGTATTCGCCGGCCGGGTCAGCCTGTCGTAAAACTTTTGCGGCGGCATCGGTGGCCATCCGCCGGACGAGCCGGGGTTTGAAAACGCCAATCCACATTTCAAAATCGAGCGTCTGCTCAACCAGAACGTGCTCCTGCGCCGGGAACAACCAGAGCAAATCCCCGCGGTGAATCCGGTATTTACGATTTGCCAGCAGATAGAGCCCGGTGCCTTGCGTGACCAGATTAAATTCCAGCTCGGCGTGGCGGTGCAGCGCATGGGTGCGGCCCAGGTTCCGGTAATGCCACAGGTGGCCGTCCAGGCCGGCGGGCAGTTTGAGTTGCTGCAGCATAATTATTTCACCGATTGCCTCGGGATGGCCATTGCTAGTAGCGCAGGTTGCCAACCTGCTGTTTCGCTGACTGGCAGTCGGCAACACATTGGCTTGCGCAACCGCCAGCGGATTGCCAATCCGCGATACGGCAGACTACCAGTCTGCGCCACGAACGACAAAAAATGATAACAACACGGGGGTAAAATGAGAAGCCCGGCGGCGACGCTTTTAGTAAGCTTTTTAATACCATGAATATCGTTCCCGAATCTCAACGCGAATTGTATCAAAAAGAGGGTTATATGATCCTGCCCGGGGTCATCCCCGGCGACCGGCTCGAAATGTTGCGCGAGGAATGTTCCTACTACCTTGGTTACTATGACTCCATCATGGACGCCAAAGGCGTACAGACCGAGGGCATCAGTCATCGCGGCAAGCGATACTTCATCAACAATCGTTACCGGCTGAGCAGCCGGCTGTGGCAGTTCATCTTCAGCGATTTGATGGCCGAAGTGGCCAGGGCCACGGTCGGGCCGGAGGCATTTCTGTTCCATGAGCAATGGGTCGTCAAGGGCGCCGAACAAGGCATGAAGTTTTCCTGGCACCAGGACAGCGGCTATGTGAAATGGTATGACCCCACGACCAATCACAAGCCGTACGTGACCTGCTGGTGCACGCTCGACGCCGTGAATGAGGAGAACGGCACAGTCTATATCCTCCCGCATTCCCGCGCCGGTACCCGGAACAAAATCATCGACCACTTCAAAGAAGAAGGTTCCAACGACCTCATCGGCTACACCGGCAGTGATCCGGGTGATCCGTTGATTGTTCCGGCGGGCAGCATCGTGGCATTCGATAGTTACGTTTTTCATCGCAGCGGACCGAATCGGACGAACCGGATGCGCCGGATTTACCTCCCGCAATACAGCGGCGCGCCGATTCCCCGACCCGACGGCAAGCCGTGGGCGATGGCGACGCCGTTTCTGAAGGACGGCCGGAATGTTTACGACCATGCGAATGATTCGGCGGAGAAGTACGGGCCGTTTCCCGACAAGAAGAAAGAAGCGTGATTGACGGCGGGCGGCGCGAAGTTCGCAAAGGCGAAGACCGGTGAACGACTGGAAATTGTTCTCTGCGTCCCTTGCCACCGCCTGGCAACGACCGGTTCGAACTGGTAAACCTCCACGTCGGTTATGTGGAAAAAAAATTGGGAACAATCCAGGCAGCGGTTCGTGAAGTGGTGGAACCGCGAAGGTCTCCTCATCGGCATGTGGGGCGCGCCGGAGACGGGGCGCGCAATCCATGAAGCGGTGACTGCGCCAGTGATTCCCGCCGCGCTGGAGGAACGCTACGGCAACGCTGCCTTCCGTGCTTCAGAGAATTATTACCGTTTGTCGCGCTCGATTTTTCCATTGGACGTCCTGCCCGGTGCCATCACCGATCTGGGGCCGGGGTCGCTCGCCTTGTTTCTTGGCTCGCAGCCTGGCTTCAGCGAGGACACGGTCTGGTATCACCCGTGCATCGAAAGCGAACCCGCGCCGGAAAAGCTTCCCCCGTTGCGTTTCGATGAAGACAATCACTGGTGGAAAATCACCAAAGACATCCTGCGCCGTTGCGCGGAAATGGCGCGTGGGAAATACCTGGTCACCTGCCCCGATCTGGTTGAAAACATGGACACGCTGTCGTCATTGCGCGGCGCTCAGACGTTGTGCTTCGACCTGGTTGAGCGTCCCGAATGGGTGGAAGAGAAGATCCGCGAAATCAACGACGTCTGGTTCGCCGCCTACCAGCGTATTTACGACCTGATCAAGCTGGACGACGGCAGTTCGGCCTTTGGCGCGTTTTACATCTGGGGGCCGGGCAAGGTCGCCAAGGTGCAGTGCGATGCTTCCGCCATGTTTTCGCCGAAGATGTATCGCCGCTTCGTCGTCCCTGCCCTCACAACGCAATGCGAATGGCTGGACCATTCCCTCTATCATCTCGACGGCACACAGGCTTTGATCCATCTTGAGGCCTTGCTTGAAATTGCCCCGCTCGATGCCATCGAATGGACGCCGCAAGCCGGCATTGAAACCGGCGGAAACAAACGCTGGTACGACCTGTATCGCCGCATTTTGTCTGCAGGAAAATCCGTGCAGGTGGTCAATGTCGAGCCGGACGAAGTGGTGCCGTTGCTCGATGCCATTGGCAACCAGGGCGTTTACCTCCTCATCCAGTTCAAAAATGAGCAGGAGGTCGAGCAGGTGCTCAAACGCGTCGAGGGATATTACCCATGAAATCTGATTTCCAGCCCTTTACCCGGATCGGCAACCGCCTCGCCTGGCGTTTCAAGGAACAGATTCTCTGGGTCGAACCATGGGGTCGTGATTGCATCCGCGTCCGAGCCACACCGCTGTCGGAAATGCCGATTCGTGATTGGAGCCTGCTGCCGCAGCCACGCAGCGGCGACTCGGGAGAGCGCCGCCATTCAGAATTCAAATCTGCGGCGCTCTCCCGAGACGCCGCTACGCTCACCAGCGGAAAACTCACCGCAACGGTGGACGCAAAGTTCGGCCGGGTGCGTTTCTTCAAGACCGGCAGCGACGAGCCGCTCGTCGAGGAAATTTTCGCCCGAACCAATTATCCGCCGTCGCGCACGTTCAAGTCTGTTGGTGGCGACTTGTATCATGCCGAGGCGTGCTTTACCGCATTTGACAGCGAACGCATTTACGGCCTCGGCCAGCGACGGCATGGGCTGCTGGACCAGAAAGGCTGCATCCTCGAACTCACGCACCGCAATTCGCAGATTTCCATTCCGTTGCTCGTCTCCAGCCGCGGTTACGGGTTGCTCTGGCACAATCCGGGCATGGGCCGCGTTGAACTGGGCCGCACACAGACGCGCTGGGTGGCTGACGCCACCCGGTTGATTGATTACGTCGTGATGACCGGCGATGGCTACGCCGGCATCCTCGAACGCTACGCGGATTTGACGGGCCATTCACCGGTACTTCCGGAATGGGCGGCGGGTTTCTGGCAATGCAAGCTTCGTTACCGGACGCAGGACGAACTGCTCGCCGTTGCGCGCGAACACAAACGCCGCGGTTTGCCCATGTCCGTCATCGTGGTGGATTACCTCCACTGGACGAAAATGGGCGAATGGAAATTCGACCCGGTGTGCTGGCCCAATCCGGCGGCAATGGTGCGCGAGCTGGACAAGCTGGGCATCAAGGTCATGGTTTCGGTCTGGCCGACGGTGAATCCGGACAGTGAAAATTATCCCGCGTTGCGGGACCACCATCTGCTCGTCGAGGCCGAACGCGGGATAAACACTTTCATCAAGTTCACCGATACCAATGCCCAGGGTCCGGTGTTTCTTCATTTGCTCGACAGCACGCATCCCGAAGCGCGGAAATTTCTCTGGGACAAGCTGCGGGAGAATTATCACCGGCATGGCATCAAAGCCTGGTGGCTCGACGCGATCGAGCCGGAGATGGCGGTTTACGACCACGACAATGTTCGTTACCACGCCGGCAACGGCCTGGAAGTCGGCTGCCTTTACCCGCTGTGCCAGCAACAGGCGTTGTTCGAGGGCATGAGGTCGGCCGGCGAAACGGAGATCATCACGCTGGGCCGCGCTGGCTTTGCCGGCAGCCAGCGTTACGGCGCAGCCATCTGGTCTGGAGACATCCATTCCACGTGGGAAGATTTGCAACAACAGGTCCGCGCCGGTTTGAACCTCGGGCTGAGCGGCATTCCCTGGTGGACCACCGACATCGGCGGCTTTTTCGGCGGCGAAATTGACACGCCGTATTTTCAGGAATTGATCGTCCGCTGGTTCCAATACGGGGCGTTTTGTCCGCTGTTCCGCCTGCACGGCTGGCGCAACAGCTCGCTCACCCATCCGGAAACGAGCGATCCCACCCGCGGCGGGCCGAATGAAGTCTGGCGTTTCGGCGACCGAGCCTACGACATCATCAAGGAAATTCTTCTGCTCCGTGAACGCTTGCGGCCCTACCTCATGAAGCAGATGAAGCTGGCCAGCACGAAAGGCACGCCGCCGATGCGGCCGTTGTTCTTTGATTTTCCGGACGATGACCGTGCTCAAGCCGTGGATGATCAATTCATGTTCGGGCCGGACCTGTTGGTTGCACCGGTCCTGCATCCGGGCGTCACCGGTCGAAAAGTTTATCTGCCGGCCGGCGCGAAATGGGCGGATGCCTGGACCAGCAAGGTGTTTAAGGGCGGACAAACCGTCAAAGCCGCCGCGCCGCTGGACAAAATCCCGCTTTACCTGCGGGACGGGCGGAAACTGCCAATTGTCCCCTGAACCCGATGGAAAACATTCAACATTCAACATTCAACGTTCAACGTTCAACGTTGAATGCTCCGGCAAAGGCCAACCATTGGATGTTCGGCGTTCGAAGTTGAATGTTCAATGTTTCCGCTCATGCGATGAACAAAACCTCGTACAGGACGCGATTCAGCTACGCGGCTACCGATTTTGGCGGGCAGCTTATTTTTCAGTTCATCATCGGCGGATACATCGGCAAATTCTTCACGGATATCTACGGAATTACCGCCGGGGCCGCTGCCACCATTCTGCTGGTGGCCCGGTGGGTGGATGCCGTGGATGCACCGGTTTGGGGCATCATCTTTGATAAAGTCCACAGCCGGCTCGGCAAGCATCGTCCTTGGTTTCTCTGGTTATGCGTGCCGTATGCGACGTTCGGTGTGCTGACGTATCTGGCGCCGCATCTGAGCTACAACGCCAAAGTCATATACGCAGCGGTGACTTACATCCTCAGCAGCGTCCTCTACACCGGCATCAATACTCCGGTTACTTCGATCCTGACGACCCTGACGACCAGCCCGCCGGAACGCATTACCCTGATGAGTTTCCGCATGTTCGGCTCCAAGCTCGGCGCGCTCGCCGTGAATTATTTTGCGCTTGGACTCGTGGCGTCTCTGGGACATGGCGACGACCGGATGGGTTACCTGCGGACGCTGCCCATTTACGCGGCCGGGTGTGTCCTGCTTTTTTTGGTGGGGTTTGGGAACCTGAAAGAAGTGGTGGTTGAAGAAAAGAAACACCAGCCTATCCTGGGCACTTTTGGCGCGCTCAAAGGAAACTGGCCGTGGCTCATCATTTTTGCGAGCAGCCTGTGTTTTTGGATTGCCTTCATTTCCCGCATCTCTGCTGTGCCATATTTTTTCGAATACAACCTGCACCGGAAAGACCTCGTTCCGCTGGCCTACAGCCTCGATTTCATTTCGCTCGCCACGGCCTTTCTGCTGCCATGGTTCTGCAAATGGACTTCCAAAACGGCGGCGTGGGGTTGCGGCCTCGCGGCCATGATTGCCGGGCAACTGGTTTTGTATCTGGGCGTTGCCTCAGGAAATTCCGTTCCGCTCATCATGGCCGGTTGGGTCATCGGCTTTCTTGGCAGCGGCATGGCGATGGCCGTGCCGTTTTCGGTGCTGTCCGAGAGCGTGGATTACGGCGAATGGAAGACCGGCGTTCGCGCCGCCGGCCTGCTGACGGCGATTGGCGCGGCATTTTGTTTAAAAGCCGGCGCAGGACTTGGCGGCGCGATTCCGCTGTGGATCATGAGCAAATGCGGCTATGTGCCGAAAGTCGAACAAACCGCAACCTCGCTAAAGGGAATAGAGTTCAACTTGATTTGGCTTCCGGCGATTTTTTTTCTGTTGAGCATCATCCCGGTTTTGTTTTACAAAAAATACGAATCGCTTGAACCGCAAATCCACGCCGAACTGGAAAAACGGAGAATCGTTTCCGCAACCGAAATCAAATGAAGA
>DATEGR010000531.1:0-19864 GCA_035279985.1 Verrucomicrobiia bacterium | reverse complement strand
GGCCTCAAGGCTTCCAGAAATGATTCGGCGTTTCACGCCGTCTTCAATTTTCTATTCTCAATCCTCGCCCAAAATCGCCGGATCGCCATATAGCGTGAAGGAACCGGCGCGGGTGATTTTCACGTCCATCACTTGCCCGCGATGCCGTTCCGAACCATCGAACACCACAATCCGGTTGCAACGCGTCCTGCCCGTCATCCGCGCCGGATTTTTCCTGCTCGGCCCTTCCACCAGAATCTGCATCTGCCGACCGACCAATGCGCAGTACTTGCGTTTGGCGATTTCGTTGACGACCTCCAGCAACCGCTGGTTGCGTTCCTCGCGGATTTTTTGCGGCACTTGTTCCGGCATGGCAGCAGCCGGCGTGTCGCGCCGTTGCGAGTATTTAAAAATATACGCCTGGTCAAACTCCACCTCGCGCACCAGTGAAAGCGTTTCCTTAAAGTCGTCTTCGGTTTCGCCCGGAAAACCGACGATGAAATCGGTACTGATGCCGATTTGCGGTTTGGCGCGACGTAATTTTTCGATAATGCCGAGATAGCGTTCGCGGGTGTAGCCGCGGTGCATCAGTTTCAGCACGCGATTGCTGCCGCTCTGGACGGGCAGATGCGCGCTTTCAACCAGCTTCGGCAGCCGCGCGTAAGCCTCAATCAAGTCATCGCCATAACCCTTCGGGTGGGGCGAGGTAAACCGGATGCGTGCCAGCCCATCAATTTCGTGGACGGCTTCGAGCAGTTGGACGAAGGGGGTCTTTGGTGACGGGTGACGGGTGACGGGTGACGGGAGGGGAGCATTCGCGTCACGCGTCACGCGCCACGCGTCACGTTTTTCGCGTTTCCCATAGCTCGTCACAATCTGACCGAGCAAAGTAATTTCCTTCACGCCACGTGAAACCAGTTCGCGGCACTCGGCCACGATGTCGGGAATGCCGCGGCTGCGTTCCTCGCCGCGCGTGTAAGGCACGATGCAAAACGTGCAGTACTGATTGCAGCCCTGCATGATGCTGACAAATGCCGTAACCTGTAGCGGCGGTCTGTGACCGTCGCCATTTTTCGCAGCATTTCCGTTGAGCAAATGTTCGCGAATCGTCGCTTCGCTCCCCTGCTCTCCCGCCACGTCCACGATTTTTTCCGCGCGACCAGCCAGGATTTCGTCGAGGCAATCCGCCGCGCGATGAAATTTCTGCGTGCCGAGGACCAGATCCACGTCCGGCAGCCGGTCAATCAATTCCTGTCCGCGGCTTTGGGCCATGCAGCCCATGAAACCGAGCACGACATGGGGCCGGTCGCGGCGGATGTCGGCGGCAACGTTTTCCATTTTCCGGAGGGCTTTTTGTTCCGCGAGATCGCGCACACTGCACGTATTGAGCAAAATCACGTCCGCGACGGTTTCGGACGGCGCGAGCGTATAGCCCTTGGCAACAAGCTGGGCGGCGACGGCTTCGCTGTCGCGCTCGTTCATCTGGCAACCGTAGGTTTTGATGTAAACACTCGGCATGGGACGAGAATAGCGGCAATTTAGGCCATGCTAACGGCCTTGGAAAGGCGGAAAGGCGGTGGAGTTTGAGGGAACGTTGGGAGTTCCGCCTTCAGGCGGCCGCGTAAACGCGGAACTCCAAACCAATTCCGACGAAATTTTTTCCAAAATTTGATTGGCAAGTTTGGGCAAGTTGGGCTTTATTATCAGCAGGTCATGGGAACCAACCGAGCAGTTCGACGACCCGCCTTCGCCGCAGTCCGGCGCAGACCGTTAAACCTTCAACCGGAGGACTTCCAATGGACATTCATCATCCCTTCGTGACGGAATTCCCCGAACATCGCGAAACCATCCGTTCGCTCAAGCTGGCGGACGTGAAGTTTCGCGCGATGTTCGAGGAATATCACCAACTCGACGACGAAATCTGCCGCATCGAAGAAGAAGTTGAGTTTGCGACCGATCAGCAGATTGACGAACTCAAATTCAAGCGCGCGAAACTGAAGGACGCGCTTTATTCCGCGGTGCGCAAACACGAAATGGCGCTGGTCCATTAAGCGCCGGACGATTTTATGGGGCGGGTGGAGCTTCCGCCCGGCCGACTTCGCCATCAAGCTTGAAAACGCTTGAGCCGGTTCGAGTTTTTCTAGTGAGTTTCCGCCGCGGCCTTCCGCTTCTTCGCCTCTTCAATCACTTTTTCCGTCGCCTCGCGCGGCATTTCCTCATAATGGCTGAATTCCTCGGTATGCACGCCGCGCCCGCCGGTCAATGACCGCAGTGTGCTGGAGTAGTGATATAGCTCCTGGGTCGGCACGCTCGCTTTGATGAGCTGAAACGCGCCGTCGGTGTCCATGCCGATGATTTTTCCGCGCCGCGACGACAGGTCGCCCATCACCTTGCCCATGCAATCGTCCGGGATGCGGATCTCGACAGTTTCAATCGGCTCCAGCAAAACCGGCCGGGCGGCCATGAACGCCTCCTTGAATGCGAAATAGCCGGCGATTTGAAACGCGATATCCTTCGAGTCCACCGGGTGCATCTTGCCATCGTAAAAATCAATCTTCACGTCCGTCACGCGGCAGCCGGCGAGGATGCCCTCGGTGCAGGCCTGATGCACGCCCTTCTCCACCGAGGGCACGAACACGCGGTCCACGTTCTGGCCGACGAGCGAGTTGGCAAACTCGACGCCGCTGTCGCGCGGTTTAGGTTCGATGCGCATCCAGACTTCGGCAAATTGTCCGGCGCCGCCGGTTTGTTTCTTGTGGCGGTATTTGGAATCGCCCTTGCCCTTGATGGTTTCGCGGTATTTTACGCGCGGTTCGGCGAGCTCCACGTGGACATTGTGCCGCCGGCGCAAGCGGTCGGCGACGACCTCGAGGTGCAATTCGCCCTGGGCGGAAATGATGGTCTGGTGCAGTTCGGCGTCCACGACGTAAAGGAACGTCGGGTCTTCCTGATGCAACGCCGCGAGGCCGGAGGCGATTTTGTCCTCCTCGCCCTTGGCCTTGGCGACGAGCGCGGCGTGGATGTTCGGCTTGGGATAAACGACCTTCGACAGCGTCACCGGATGTTTGGGATGGCAGAGCGTGTCGCCGGTGTGCGTGACCTTGAGTTTCACCACCGCGCCGATGTCGCCGGGGCCGAGCGTGGGAACGGCCTCGCGGTTCTGGCCGTTGAGCAGGTAAATCTGCCCAATCCGCTCGCTGACCTTGCGGTCGCTGTTAAATAAATCCTTGCCGGTGGAAATCGAGCCGGCATAAACGCGGAAAAACGACAACTCGCCAAAATGCGCCTCGGACATGGTTTTGAAGATGTAGGCGACGGTCTCCGGATCGTCCAGGCCCACCTCCGTTTCCCCGCCGTTGGCATCCACCGCCTTGACCTTTTTGCGATCCACCGGCGACGACCCGTATTTGGCGATGAAATCCATGAGCCGCGCCACGCCGATGTTGTTTTCCGCCGACACGGAGAACAGCGGGATGAACAATTCCCGCTGCACCGCCGCGTGGATGCCGGCCCGGAATTCCTCCTCCGACAAACCGCCCTTCTCAAAGAATTTGTTCATCAGTTCATCATCGGATTCGGCGATATGTTCGATGAGCTGGCCGTGCAATTCCTTGACTTTGGCCTCCCACTCACCCGCGGCCGGCTCCTCCTGGTATTTGCCCGAACCGTCCGTCGCGTAGGTGACAATTTCATTGCGGAGCACATCCAGCACACGGTTGAAACCGGGGCCGGGATTGATGGGGACGTTTAACGGGAAGACGTGCCGGCCAAAATGCTCCTGCAATTGCCTGACCACGGCGTCAAAGTCCACGTTCTCCTTGTCCATGGCGTTGACGACGATCATTTTCGGGATGCCGTAGCCACTGGCATAGTTCCACACGCGGTCGGTGCCCACGCCGAGGCCGTGATTGGCGTGGACGACGACGAGCGCGAAATCGCCGACGCGCAACGCGCCCAGACCTTCGCTGATAAAATCGAGGTAGCCGGGGGTGTCAATGATGTTGAACTTTTTGCCCGTCCATTCGGTGTGCAACAGGGAGGCCGAAACGGAAATCTGCCGGTTTTTCTCGCTGACGTGGTAATCCGAGACCGTGGAGCCGTCGGCGATGCGGCCCATGCGGTTGATGACGCCACCGCACAGGAGCATTGCCTCACTGAGCATCGTCTTGCCCGACGAGGCGTGGCCGACGACGGCAAAGTTCCGGATATCTGCTGGTTGATAGGTTTTCATAAATCCAAATCAGGCATTGGGGTTCTGCCAAAGGCTGCCGGCACAAGCGGTCCGAAGGAGCGGGAACCCAAACAATTTGAAGAAGCTGGTCCCATGAAGTTCAGGTCGCCGATTCATTGAATCCGATTGAACCAAAAACCGGACGCGGGCGCAACTCACTTGCGGTGGCGCGTTAATTTCGTATGTTCATGGCCGGACGGGTGGAACTGAACCGGCCCGGGCGCGTGACGCGGGACCGGTTCACACTATGGAATCTGAATTATTGAAAGTGTTGTTGATTGCGGGCGACGGGCGCCTGGCACAGGCCGTGGCCGAGAAGTTGCGCAAAGAAGGACAGCCGGCTGAAATCGCCACTGAGCGGGCGCTGGATGCCGGTGTGACCAGGCTGTCCGCCAATTCCTTTGATGTGGTTGTGTTTGAACTTCCTTCCGCGAACGCCGCCGGCCTGTTTCAAGTCACCTTTCTGGCCACGAAAGCGCCGGGGGTGCCGATGGTGGTTTTGGGCCCCAGCCAGGATGAAGCATTCGCCGTGGAAGTCATTCGCGCCGGGGCGCAGGAGTATTTCGCCAAAGAGGAGCTGGGCGAACGGGCGCTGGAACCGGTAATCCGTTGCGCGCTGGAACGCCACCTGGAACAGGCCGCCCTGCTCCGGGAAAAGGAAAATTACTACGGCATTTTTGACCATCTGGTGGAAGGGATTTTCCGCACCACGCCGGACGGGCATTACCTGCTGGCGAACGTCGCGCTGGCGCGCATCTACGGTTACGACTCGCCCGTGGAATTGATGGCGAGCATCAAGGACATCGGACGCAGCCTTTATGTGAATCCCGCCCGCCGCCAGGAGTTCGTCCGGTTGATGCAAACCAGCGATACCATCACCGATTTCGAATCCCAGATTTACCGCAAGGACGGTTCCAGCATCTGGATTTCGGAAAACTGCCGCGCGGTCCGCGACGCGCAGGGCAAGCTGCTTTACTACGAAGGCACGGTCCAGGACATCACCGAGCACCAGCAGACGGAGATGAGCCTGCGGAACTCGGAATCGCTTTACCATTCGCTGGTCGAGACGATGCCGCAAAATGTGTTCCGGAAGGATTTGCAGGGACGGTTCACGTTTGCCAACCAGCAATATTGCAGACATTACAAATGCAAACTGGAGGACATCCTCGGCAAAACGGATTTCGATTTCTTCCCGAAGGAATTGGCCGAGAAATACCGAAAGGACGACCAGCGCGTCATCGAAACCGGCCAGACCTACGAAATCATCGAGGAACATCACCCGTTGGGTCAGGAGAAAACCATCGTTCAGGTTGTCAAAACCCCGCTCTACGGCGCGGATGGCAGCATCATCGGGTTGCAGGGGATTTTCTGGGACATCACAGCGCAAAAACTGGCCGAGGAACAAGTCCACCGGGCCAACGTCGAGCTGGCCCGCAGCCGCGAGGAGTTGCGCACCAAAAACCTGCTGATGGAGGAAAACCTTCACATGGCGCGGGAAATCCAGTTTGCGATGCTGCCCCAGCAGTATCCGGTCTTTCCCCACACCGTTCCGCTGGAACAAAGCGCCTTTCAGTTCGTACACCGCTATCAGCCGGCGGAAACGGTCAGCGGCGATTTCTTCAGCGTGTCTGCGCTCTCGGAGGACGAAGCGGCCGTCTTCATTTGTGATGTGACCGGACACGGCCTGCGCGCGGCGCTGGTCACCGCCATGATTCGCGCGTTGGTGGAAGAATTGAAACCCATCGCCCGCGATCCGGGAATGTTTCTGCGCAAGGTCAACTCCGACCTGTTCACCATCCTTAAAACCACCGGTTCGCCGATGCTCACCACCGCGTTTTACCTGGTCGCCAACTGGCGCACCGGCGTCATGCGTTTTGCCAATGCCGGCCATCCCAAACCCCTGCTCATCCGCCGCTCGGCCGGCCGCATCGAACCGCTGGTCAACGCCTCCGGCAAAAGCCAGCCCGCCCTCGGCCTGTTCGAGGACCCGCCGTATCAAACCACCGAAATCAACCTGGTGCCGGGTGATTTCGCCATGCTGTTCACCGACGGCCTCTACGAAGTCCAGGGGCCGAACGAGGAATTATACTCCCAGGAGCGGCTGATCATGGATGTGAAAGACCGTCTGCAAAAGCCCGCCGGCCAGTTGTTCGACGAGTTGCTGGCGGCCATCGGCCAGTTCTCCGTGGACCACGAATTCGCCGATGACGTCTGTCTGGTGGGAATGGAATACACCGGAAAACCGGCCTGAAAAGTTGGCACTGGTAAGGTTCGGCGGGGCGAGGCTACGGACGAGCCGACTCGCGAGTTCCACAGCAAGACGGGTAAATGGCACATTCTGCAATTTCAAGGTAGGGTCATCGCGCTGCGATGACCGCGCCGCGATCAGCGGCGCAACGAAACACTGGATGAATCAGGGCGGTTCAGGTTCCGTCCGCTGAACGCGGACGGTGACGCCGCAGCGCGGCGTCCCTGCCCTTGCAAAATGTACCACCACCACTTCCGCCTTCGCCTTGCCACGGAGCGACAAGCTGCGTAACCTGCGGCTGAATGAGTTCTGCTCCGCGTCTCAGCCCGGAAGCCAAGGCTTCGTTGCCAAAGCACGTGGCCATTATCATGGACGGCAACGGGCGCTGGGCGAAACAGCGCGGCCTGCCGCGCATTGAAGGCCATCGGCAGGGCGCCGAATCCGCCCGCACCATCATCCGCACCTCCGGCGAGCTGGGCATCAACTATCTCACGCTTTACGCCTTTTCCGCGGAAAACTGGAACCGCCCCAAGGACGAGGTGGACGCGCTGATGAAGTACCTCATCCACTATCTCAAGACCGAGACGTCGGAGCTGAACAAAAACAACGTGCGGCTCGAGGTCATCGGACAAATCTGGCGGTTGCCGGAAAATGTGCAGGAGCATCTCAGAAAATCCATCCAGACCCTTTCCCGGAACAACGGCCTGACGCTCATCATGGCGCTGAGTTACGGCAGCCGCATTGAAATCGTGGATGCCGTCCGGCGCATTGCCGAGGAGACGAAGACGGGTAAGCTCGAACCGGCCGACATCAATGAAGATGTCATTTCGCAGCATCTCTGGACGCGAAACTTTCCCGATCCGGATTTGCTGATTCGCACGAGCGGCGAGATGCGGGTGAGCAATTTTCTACTCTGGCAGATTTCCTATTCCGAACTGGTCATCACACCGACGCTCTGGCCGGATTTCCGCAAGCCGCAGTTATTCGAGGCGCTGGAGGAATACGCCCGCCGGCACCGGCGGTTCGGCGGGGTTTGATGATAATTTGGTGAGGAGAACCAAAAGCGCCAGAGGGCTGCCGCAGTCCAAAACGCTTCGCGTGGACCGGACGCGCCGTCAATCGCGCCAGCGTCCTGGACTGCGGCGGCCCTCCGCCGCTATTCCAGGGACACAGCAAATTATGTTCGTGCCAACTGGCGATGAGGTATCACAGTTTGATGCCAGCAGTTAAACGAAGAAGGTTGATGTTTGTCAAAAATGGACGGGATTTATGTGCTTTTTGAAAATGGATCGCCTGCAGATCTGGTTATGCGCTTTGCTTTGCACCGCGAGTCTGCCGGTGTTGGCGGACTCTGCCGGAGATCAGGCCAAACTGGCCGCCGCCAACTCCGGTTTTGGCTTTGATTTGTTCCAGCAAATCGTCCGCGAACAGCCGGACACCAACCTTTTCATTTCACCGTTCAGCGTCTCAACGGTTTTGCAGATGATCGCGAACGGCGCGGTCGGCGCCACCAAACATGAGCTGGACCGCGTTTTACACACGGACGTTTTGCCGGCGGGCGCATTGAACGCCGCCAGTGAAGGACTGAACCAATCCCTGAACTCACAAACCAACGTCATTTTGGAATTGGCCAATGCCATCTGGTATCAGCAGGGAATCCCGTTGAAACCGGGATTTGTTTCTGTGAACCGGGAATTCTTCCAGGCGGAACTGGGCGCCGTGGATTTTGCCCGCCCGGCGTCTGCGCAGACCATCAATCATTGGGCGGACCAGAGCACGCACGGAAAAATTCAGGACGTTGTCCGATGGCCGTTTGAGTCCGCCACGCGGGTCGTTCTGGCCAACGCGATTTATTTCAAAGGAAAGTGGGAGCGGCCCTTTGACAAGCAGGAGACCAGGCCACACGCTTTTTATCCGGCGAGTGGCGGAGAAAAGGAGGTGCCCACGATGTGGCGGCACGGGCAATTTGCCCATCAACGCAGCGACGATTTTCAAGCCGTGCAATTGCCTTACGCGGGCGGGCGGTTGTGCCTGGACGTCTATTTGCCGGATGCCGATTCCAGCCTCACGAAGCTGCTGGCCCGTTTCAACAGCGCTCCGGAGCGCAGCAAAATGCTCGAAGGCTTTTTGGACCGCGAGGGAACGCTCGCCCTGCCGCGATTCAAGCTGGAATACGATATCACGCTGAACGACCCGCTTCAGGCCCTGGGAATAAAACGCGCGTTCCATGGCGGAGATTTTTCCGCGATGTCCGATGAATCGCTGGAGGTGAGCGAGGTAAAACAGAAGAGTTATGTCGAGGTGAACGAGGAAGGCACGGAAGCGGCGGCGGTGACGGTGGGAATGATGCGGGCGACGGCGGTTCTCCGGCCGCAGAAGCCATTTGAGATGATTGTGGACCGGCCATTCTTTTTTGTGATAAAGGACACCCAGACGAAATCCATCCTGTTCATGGGTGTGGTGTGCGATCCGGCAAAGTGAACAGCGTGAGGGGGGTGCAACATTTCCGGGAGCGTGGCCTCTTGCCGGCGAGTTTTCCAGCGCCAAGACACAGGCGGCCAAGCCGCAACCAAAGGAGCGCGGCAGCCTTGTCCGCGTGTCCGTTTCCGGGCGCAAGCAACTCGCGGACAAGGCTGTCCGCGCTCCTGTAAAATCGTTGCAGAGTGCGACGAAGTTGGAAGATAAGCGGATGCATGAAATTGAGCATCTGCCAAGGCTGTGAATGCGTAAAGACCAATGTTCTTCATGATTATCCCCTTTATTTACAAGTGTTTTGTTATGGGTTTGTGAAACGGATAGTCCCGGCGCCGCGTGTCACCAGCATTGGTGACATGACGGGTGGGGGATCGGGTGTATGCTGTTACCAGATTTAGGTACCAGTTCTCAGGTACCACCGTGTGTAAGGCCGGACCCGTTGTCCGGCCTTTCTCTTTTTGGCCGCTGCTTTCTTACCGTGAATCCCGCAATGCAGAACGAATGTCCGGGCGGTACCACCGCCAGGTTCGGCCGCTAGGGTAAATCAATTAAAAGCATGGCCGCAAAAATGCACACAAGGCGCAGAACAAAGGCTTTTTGTGATTTTTGCGCCCTTTCGCGGCTACAGAAATAGTTAAACCGCTCTAATCGTCGTAAGGCTGTTTCATCGCATTCTGGACGCGCCGGTAGTCAGGCATCTCTTCGGGCGTGACCGCACCGACCCAGCCATTAAATGTTTTCGGCACTTTCCATTTCCAATGGTCGACATGGCCATCTACGAAGGAAAGGTTTGCCCCTTGAAAATGCCGGTCCGAGGGCAGGTCCCACCAATAACCATCGTCCCACGACCCCATCGGAGGACAGCCGAATTCGGCGTCTTCAATCGTGTCAGCGCTCTCATCAATGAAAACAAAGATCCTGCTGGGGTGACGGACTTCGGTGTATTTTTGATAGGCAGGCAGGGCCTCGAGGGAATACAGGGGATTGGCATCCGAATCGCCATTGACGGACTGGCTCATGTTGTAACTGCGCCAGCGCAAATGCGGGTAAGGTTGCCCGCCGGCCGTCTCCAAAGTGGACCGATCCGCCGGGCAATGATAAATGCCGAGCGAGCGGTTGTATTGAAACAACAGGCCGTTGATGACGTTGGACGGATCGATTTCGGTGACGGCATTCAGGTCCGGGAGCCAGGACAATCCGGTGCTAAGACCCATGCCGGGATCGCCGGCGGCAGCGATGGAATTGTTAGGCACGAAATGATCGTGGTTGTCCGTGATGTACAGATGGAGGCAAACTTCGAGCTGGCTGATGTTGTTCTCGCAGACGATGTTTAAGGCCCGGCTTTTGGCCGCACTCAATGCCGGTAAGAGCATCGCCGCCAGGATGGCAATAATCGCGATAACCACCAGCAGTTCAATGAGCGTGAACCCGTCGGCGAAAATTCTCCCATGTCCATCGTCTGTCGGTTGGCGGTCCATGCCTGTTGCCAGTAATGTATGTCCATCCGCTTCCGCTGCAACTGGATTTCAGCACGGCTTTTAATAACCGCACATAAATACCGATCCTCAATGCGGCACGGATGAAGCCGTCAATTTTTGTAGGTGACGTCACCCGTTCCTGAGAAGGTAATGATCTTCTCCGTGACCAACCCGTGGATCGTTTCTTCAACCTCTTCCGGCGAGAGCGTTTTGCCAAAGATCGCTTGAATCTGCGACCCCAATGCCTTCCGCTTCTTGGGCCGGCCGGTACGGTTAACCTTGAAATGGTTGGCCAGCAGTTTCAACTGCTCGGCCAGGTTCATCAGCACCGGGATTTCACCGAACGTGGCATGACGGGCGGCGAGCGCGCCCTGGTCTTTCAAATGACCGATCAGTGCATCGAAATCCTTGTCCCCCGACACGATGTGGAAGTATCCCTGCGGGTCGGCGTTCCTTGCCTCTCCAAGGCAACAGGCGAGGACCAGATCGAGCGCGTTCCTGCCGCTGCGGCCGCTATCCACCAGGGTGACCTGTCCGGCGTATTTGAGGAGTTTGCGCGCCAACGTCACAGGCAGTTTCTTGTTTCGCTCGCCGAGAATGAAGGTGACCTTGATGGGCTTGTTCGCAATCCGATCCAAATCCGTCTCCTGGACGTTCTCATAATCAACAAAGATGTAATTGGTCCGGCTCATTTGTCCTTTATTTGCGTTCTCCCTCTTTGCCAACGGAGTCGGGGGAGAAGGGCAGGGTGATGTGTTCAATTGATTTTTATGTTTTGACAACCGTTCTTATTCCGCAACTGCAAATTTGGCGCAGAACTCTTTGAGCGCCGCGGACAGGGTTGATTTCAAAACCGCTTCGGGCAGCAGAAATGACTTTTCGGTGATGATGATCTCGGCCTTTCCCGCCGTCAGTCTGAAGCTTCCGGCCAGTTTGCCCATGACGTGGCCGATGAAATCGCCCCGGAGGTCGCCGTTAGGCTCAAAGGCGTAATGGCCGGTCACTTTGGGCTGTTCCGGGTTGGGATGGCAGAAATCTCCTGCCAGTCCGTTGCCGCTTATCCGCACCTGATGTTGTCCGGCCAGTGTTTGAAGTTCGGCAAATGTCGGAGGTCTTTCCAGTTGTTCAGTTAGGATGATGGGCATCTGATTCCAATGGCATCGTAGGACAACCGGCGGCGGAGGCAACGCTTTTGATTTTGGATTGGCGCTGACCGCGGAGGGCAGGGGTCGCAGGCGGGTTATTCCAATGCGATTTAGTGCAATTTAATTAATCTCGTGGCCGTAACGCTTTGCGGGATTCGTTCGCGCCATATCATTGTCCTTTATTTCATTTGCGCCGACCGACGCCGGCGGCTGCGCATTTTTTGAAAACGCTCTCAATTAATGTTGGCGTTTACGGCATTATTGGTATATTCTGAAGTAACAGAAATAAAAGAAATATGAAGACACTCAGTCCGGTCCGGCAAAAGTTTATTCTCCATTGGGGGGAAATGGGCACGCGCTGGGGTATTAATCGCACCGTGGCCCAGACGCACGCGCTGCTCTTTATCTCGCCCAGGCCGTTGAATGCGGACGAGATCGTGGAAGCGCTGGGCGTCGCCCGCTCCAACGTCAGCACCAGCCTCAAGGAATTGCAGAGCTGGGGCATTGTCAAACTGGTCCATCTCCTGGGTGACAAACGCGACCATTTCGAGTCCATGAAGGATGTGTGGGAAATGTTCCGGATGGTCCTGAACGAGCGCAAGCGAAGGGAAATCGACCCCACCACGCAGATGCTGAACGAGTGCATCGCCGAGGCCGGGAAGGACAAGCTGACCGACGCCTACACCCGGCAACGCCTGAGCGACCTGCGTGAATTCTTTGAAACGACCTCCGCCTGGTATGTCCAGATCCGGCAATGGCCGACCAGCGCCATCGTCAAATTTGTAAAAGTGGGTGACAAGGTCTTGAAGGTGCTTGGGATGGGCGGATAGGCAGCCATTTTTTTGCGAGTGTATTTCTGTGAATACTGAAATTACAGACGAAGTGAAAGTAAACGGCTGGGTGCTCTATGATGCAGACTGCCGTTTTTGCGCGCGGCTGGCCGGCCGATTCCGGCCCTGGCTCGGGCGCCGGCACCTTGAGCTTTTGCCGCTCCAAACACCCTGGGTCCGCGCAAGACTTGGATTGGCTGATGCCCGGCTCCTGGCAGAAATGCGATTGCTCTTACCGAACGGCACGCATTTCGGTGGTGCGGATGCGCTGATTGAGATAGGCCGGCGCTACGGGTGGGCCTGGCCCCTGGGTCAAATGACTCGCGTGCCGGCAATGAGAGAACTGGTTCGGCGGAGTTATCGTTGGCTGGCGCGCCGACGTAATTGCGGCAAGGGTGGTTCGGATTTCACGAACCGGCAACAACAGACCAATCAAGCGCAAACCGCGAAACACTCCAAAGTGCGGTCGGGTAAAAGAACTGTGTTCTTCGAAATGCCATGAAGGCTTTATGAAAACTGCCATCCCAACCATGCATGGGATCATTGACCGGCGGATGCTGGTGAATTTTCGTGTCCGACCCGACGTTCACTTTTCTCACGAGCCAAGTGCGGCGGCGCGGGAACGGCTGCTGTCGCGGCTTGGAGAACCGTTGTTCTTCGCCGGGTGGGACCGGGCGCTGATGATACATTTTGAAGTGGACGCCGGCGCCCTGCAACGCGACGTACCCTACGCTCTCGATTTGCATAACGGTCGCGCGTTCGTCAGCCTGGTGGCGTTCACGATGCACGGGATGAGGCCGCGCCGGGGCGGGCCGCTGGCGGCGTGGTTGTTGCGACCGATTGCCACGCATGCCTTCCTCAATGTCCGGACCTATGTCGGTCACGGCGGCGAACCGGGGATTCATTTTCTCGCGGAATGGTTGTCCAATCCTCTGGCCGTGAAGCTGGGCCCGGCAACCTTCGGTCTGCCGTATCATCACGGCCGCATCGCCTACCGGCACGACTGGGAAAACGGCGCAGTCCAAGGCGAGGTTGTCGATACGAGCAGTGGTAAACGGCTCGCGTATCAGGCTGAACTGTCAAAGCCGGCGGCTTTTCAACCGAGTGAATCCGGTTCAATTGACGAATGGCTCATCGAGCGCTATACCGCTTTCAATTCGGCGAAGGGCCGGAAACGGTTTTTTCGCGTATGGCATCCGCCCTGGTTGCAGCAGCCGGCCATCGTGACGCTGCGGGACAAGTCGTTGCTGACGCAAAACTGGTCCTGGTTTAACCGGGCCGAACTGGTGGGCGGCCATTTTTCTCCGGGTTTTGACCAGGTCTGGATGGGGCGGCCGCATCCGGCGGCTTGCGAGGCAACTCCGATGGCTGAGAAGCCGTAAGTTGAAAGCGAATTACTCAATAAAGAACTGGCGGATGGTAATTTGCGATTGCAGGGCCGCATAAAACTTCAGCCATGGTTGACCGTCATTTCACCTGTTCAGGAGGGTCGCCGGCTTGGAATTCGATGGACAAAAAAACAATTTGTGCGATGTTCTGCGCGTTAATTTTTTATCGGAAGTTCAGGGATTATACAAAAACTCGATGAAAGTTTCTGCTCGAAGAACGGCGGGGAAGTGGTGCGGTCTTGTTTTACTTGCCAACGCCTTGCTGTGGTCCCCGGCACTGGCGGTGAATGTGCTCATCCAACACAACGACCTTGCGCGCACCGGGGCCAACACGTTGGAAACCATTCTGACTCCCGCCAACGTCAATTCGACCAACTTCGGCAAATTGTTCACCGACAGCGTGGACGCCCAGGTCTATGCGCAGCCGCTTTACGTTGAAAACTTGAACATCGCCGGCGGAACGCACAACGTGGTTTTTGTTTGTACGGAGAGCAACAGCGTCTATGCGTTTGATGCGGACACGGCCGGCATCACCTACTGGCATGATAGCCTGGGCGCACCTTACACTCCGCCTACTTGCACTGATCTGGTTCCCGTGGTCGGCATCACCGGCACGCCGGTGATCGATTTAAGCAGCGGCACACTCTATGTGGACACGAAATTGGCCGCGGGACCGGCGCAAAAGTTGCATGCGCTGGAAATTACGACCGGCAACGAAAAATTCGGCGGGCCGGTGACGATTGCCGCCTCGAATTTCAGTGCCAGCTTGCAGCACCAGCGTCCGGGCCTGCTGTTGCTGAACGGCGTGGTTTACCTTTGCTTTGGCTCGCACTGTGACGAGGGGAGCTATCACGGCTTCATTTTGGGTTACAATGCCACGAATCTTTCGCTGGTGGATTCTTTCAACGTAACCCCCACCGGCAGCGAGGGCGCGATCTGGTCCGGCGGCATGGCGCCGGCGGTGGATACGAACGGAAACATCTACGTCATGACCGGCAACGGGACGTTTGACGGCACCGCCAATTTCAGCATGTCCTTCGTCAAGTTAAACGGCAGCCTGTCGGTGCTGGATTATGCGACTCCGGCCAACTGGCAGTCGCTCAGCGGCAGTGACCTGGACCTGGGCTCAGGCGGGCCCGTGTTGCTGCCTCCCCATTACGTGGTTGGGATTGGCAAGGACGGGGAGATGTATCTCGCTGACATCAACAACATGGGGCATGTGGGCAACTTTACACAGGTCTTCCAGGCCGGGGTGACAGGCGACACGATCGGCAAGTCGCCGGTTTATTGGCAGGGGCCGAACCTGCAATATCTTTTTGCCCTGCATGCCAACAACCCGACCAAAGCCTTTGAATTTACCGGAACAAACATCATTACCACGCCCCTGGGCACGGCGTCTTTCTCGCAGAACGATCGTTGCGGCGGCATTTCCCTTTCGGCCAACGGAACCACCAATGGCATCTTGTGGGAGATTGGCAGCGACAGCAATCTGCGGGCGTATGACGCGGTGAATTTTCCCAATGTGCTGTGGAGCGGGAGCGTGGGGACATACGTGAAGATGACCTGTCCGACGATAGCCAATGGAAAGGTGTATGTGGGAACCAGCAGCACTTTGGGGGTGTGGGGATTGACCAACTACCTCTACATGCAAACCGGTGTTGCCAATCCGGTGTTAAACTGGACAGCTGGAAACCTGCTGCAGGCAACCAACCTGACGGGACCGTGGTTCACAAACGCTGCGGTTTCACCGTATACGGTGCAACCGACCAATGCAGAGATGTTTTATCGGCTGTTACTGGGTAGTGGTCAGTGAGGCGTGCGACATGGCCCTGCTGATTCTGCGATTTGGATTCCTGCCGGTTACGGTGTGCTGCAGATCAAGAAAATGCCGCCTTTTCACTTGTTTTGAGGGGTCGCTCTGTTATTCAAATCGCAGTGAGCAATCCATATCGACTGGGCATTCTCGGTTCGGGCAAAGGCTCGAATTTTATTGCCATTGCCGAAGCGTGCGCGACTGGACAGATTCCGGCGCAGGTCGCGCTGGTTTTAAGCGATATCGAAGGCGCGGGGATTTTGGGGCATGCGCGCGCGCGAAATCTCCCGGCCAGGTTCATTCCGCCGGGGAAATTCCGCACCAAACTGGATGAGGACGCGGAGCGGGCATTTGTCGGCGCCTTGCAGGCGGCGCAGGTGGATTTAGTAGTGTTGGCGGGTTTCATGCGGGTGTTGAAAGGTGATTTCCTCCGCGCATTTGAGGGGCGCATCGTGAATATTCATCCGTCGTTGCTGCCGTCGTTTCCGGGGCTGGAAGCGTGGAAACAGGCGCTCGATCACGGCGTGAGGGTGACGGGTTGCACGGTGCATTTTGTGGACGCGGGCGTGGATGCCGGGCCCATCATCGGCCAGCAAACGGTACCGGTGCTGGACGACGACACGCCCGACAGTTTGATTCAGCGGATTCACGGGGCCGAACATGAACTTTATCCCCGGTGCGTGGCGGCCATTGCGCACGGAGAAATTTCAGTGGTTGGACGGCGGGTGATTTGGAAGAAAAACAATTGACCACGGCTGAACACGGATTGACACGGATGATTTAGCATTTGTTGTTCAGAGCGTGTTAATCTGTGTTCATCCGTGGTTGAAAATAAACTCGAGCAAGAAGAAAGTGGCTTTTTTTGGCCGTTCCCGGCAGATTAATCCCCGTCACGCGCACGAAAGAGATTTTTAGAAAGTTTAAAAATGAACAACGCAAGGGCGGAAAGAAACAAAGGCGCAATGTTCTTTATTTATTATTTTCGCGTCGCTGCGTCTCTGCGGCTTTGCGTTAAAGTTTGAAATGAGCAAGAAATTAAGATTCGGTCTGCCGAAAGGCAGTTTGCAGGAAGCCACCATCCAAAAGATGGCCAAGGCCGGCTTCAATATTTCCGTCAGCAGCCGTTCCTATGTGCCGTACGTGGACGACGACGAGCTGGAAATCCGGCTGATTCGCGCACAGGAAATCAGCCGTTACGTCGAGCATGGGTATCTGGATTGCGGCATCACCGGCCGCGATTGGATTGTCGAAAACGGCTCCCGCGTGCACGAGGTCGGCGAATTCCTGTTCAGCAAGGCGACGCGCCAGCCGGCGCGCTGGGTGCTGGCCGTGCCGGAGAATTCAAAAATCAAATCCGTGAAGGATTTGAAGGGCAAGCGCATTGCGACCGAAGTCGTCAATCTCACCAAAAAATATCTGCGCAAACATGGCGTGAAGGCGGACGTGGAATTTTCGTGGGGCGCGACGGAGGTCAAGGCGCACGAACTGGTGGACGCGATTGTGGAATTGACGGAGACCGGCTCATCGCTGCGCGCGAACAAGCTGCGCATCGTGGACACGTTGCTGGCTTCGACGCCGCGGTTGATTGCCAATCACACGGCGTGGAAGGACGCGTGGAAGCGCAGGAAGATTGAGACGCTGGCGTTGCTGCTCAAGGGCGCGCTGGAAGCGGAGGCGAAGGTGGGTCTGAAGATGAACATCGCCGAAAAGAACCTGGCGAGCCTGCTCAAATCGCTGCCCGCGCTGCGCAACCCGACGATTTCCACCTTGAGCCAGAAAGGCTGGGTGGCCGTGGAAACGATCATTGACGAGCACGTCGTGCGCGAACTGATTCCGAAACTCAAGGCCGCCGGCGCGGAAGGCATCATTGAGTATCCGCTGAACAAGGTCGTTTATTGATTGTATTTCGGAGCAAATAAGATAAGCTTCAGACGTGAAGCCGAAAGCAGTTGTTGGCCTTCTGCTGGTTTGTCTGTGGGAGTTTGTTTCACCGGCTCAATCGGCACCTCGATTTATCCAGCTGACTTCCGCCCTATTGTGGCAGCGTCTGGAGTTCGGTATCACCAACGTCCCCGCTGCCACGAACCCATTTGACCCCGATGTCATCCGGCTCGATGCAACGTTTACCCTGCCGTCGGGTAAAACCATGACCGTCCCGGCGTTCTGGTATCAGGGTTATCAGCGGGGATTGTCGGGCGGTTATGAATACCTCATCGCAGTCGGTCCACCGCAATGGCGATTGCGTTTCACGCCGCCGGAGTCCGGCGCCTATTCGGTCAGTTTGGCCATTCAAACCAACAATCAACCCTGCGGTTCGCCGCTGGTCACCGATTTTGCTGTGCCGCCCGGTGTGCCGCCGGCGGATTCCGGATACGTGCAGGTGGCGACCAACCAGCAGTATTTCCAGACGAGCGACGGGCAGGCGCTGCGGCTGATTGGCATGAATTGCGGGTGGCCCGGCGGCCGTGGCACGTATGATTACGACGATTGGTTTCCCGCGATGCAGGCGGCCGGCATGAACTTCGGCCGCATTTTGACCACGCCCTGGTCGTTCGGCCTGGAAACCGATTCTGATTCGTTGAACCATTACCGGCTGGACCGCGCCTGGCAACTGGATTACGTCTTTCAACAGGCCGAACAACACAATCTCCGGCTCGTGCTTTGCATCGAGTTTCATCTGATGCTGCAGCCGGTTCCGGATATTTGGGGGCCGGACAATTACTGGCAGAGCAATCCCTACAACGCCACCAACGGCGGGCCGTGCATCAACCAGGACGCCTTTTTCACCAACACCGTCGCCCGGACAATTTTTGAAAAACGGCTGCGCTACCTGATTGCCCGGTACGGCTACAGCACCAGTTTGATGGCCTGGGAATTCTTCAGCGAGGTGGACAACGAATACACCTGGCTGACTCCGGCCGACGTGGCGGTCTGGCACGGGATGGTGGGCGGTTGGATGCACACCAACGATGCGTTCGGTCATTTGGTAACGACCAGCCTGACCGGTGGCAGCGACCGTCCGGAAATCTGGACTTTGCCGCAACTCGACTACGCCAATTTTCACTGCTACGGCGAAGCCTTTCCGGCCGCACGCCTCAATGCTGTGGCGCAGTCGTTTCACCGGAATTACCACAAACCGGTGTTGATCGAAGAATATGGCACCAGCGCCCTGAGTTGGAACCACACGAACGATCCGTATCTGCGCGGCTTTCGCCAGGGCCTGTGGGGCGGGGCGGTGGGCGGCTCCGCCGGCACGGCCATGTCGTGGTGGTACGAAAACATTCACAACGCGAATGACTATCCGATTTATTCGGCGCTCGGGAACGTTTTAAACCGGAGCGGTTGGGGGAATGGTTTGTGGACGAATATCAATTTTCAAACCTCCGGCTCGCCACCGCCGACGGTTGGCGATCCGGTGCCCGGCGGCCAGCCGTTTAATGTCGTTCTGACTCCCGGTGGTGTCTGGGGCGTGCGACCCTCCGGACGACTGGCGGTACCATCACCGCCAGCGGCCGTGTACGCGGGCGCCAGCTTGAACAGCTTTGTGCAGGGCGGATGGCAGCCCGCTTTGCAGGCGCCCTTCGCGCTGAACGCATGGTTTACAAACGCCGCCCGGGTGGTCATCCATCTCAATTCAGTTTCCCCAAGCGCCAACCTGACGGTGCGGGTGGACGGTTCCCGGATTTACAGCACGAACCTGCCGAATCTGGACGGGCTGAACGAAGTGAACCACGAATACAATTCCGATATTCCGTTGAATCTTCCAGCCGGCAAACACCTCATTGAAATCACCAACACCTCCCAGGGCTGGGTTTACCTGGATTGGGTGCGGTTGGAACAGGTGCTGCCGTCAATATATTCCGGGAACTGGCAACCCTCGCTGGAGGCCGTCGGTTTGCGCGGGCCGCGGGAATCGCTGCTTTATGTGGTGGCGCCGTGGGTTTCCTTCTCCGGCAGTTCCACCGATGCCGTCTTGCCAATCCCACACGGGCTCAGCGTGACGCTGAGCAATTGGCCGCCCGGGAAATTTTTGGCTGACTGGTACGATCCGCTCACGGGCACAAACGCCGGCTCCGCCCGGGCAATCACCACCAACGGCAGCCTGACGCTTCCGCTGCCGGATTTTTCAGAGGATCTGGTGGGTGTTGTTCATCCGCCGGCGACATTAACGGCATTGGGGATGGAGCCGACTGGCGCATTTCAATTCCAGCTCGATTCAGAAACCGGCGGGAATTATCTGATTCAGAAATCACCCGACCTGTTGACGTGGCTGGACT
>DATEGR010000530.1:0-8076 GCA_035279985.1 Verrucomicrobiia bacterium | reverse complement strand
AACCATTTCAGCCCGCTCCGGCAGAACAATTCTCGTTCCTCCGCCGGCGGCGCGGCGATAACGGTTCCCAGCGGTGTTTCATTCGGCGCCCGCACTTTTAGTTTAAGATGGGCAAAACCGAGTTTAAATGCGGCCTCAGCCACTTTGCCCGTTGGATCGGCAAACACGTCCCGGCTCAAAACCGGGGCCAATTGTCGCGCGTCGAAATCTCCCGCATTCCAGGCCAGTGACGCGCCGGCGAGGAACATTGGCCAGCTTACGGCCAACGGTTGCGGATGGCCGCCGTCGCCCCAATCGGTGATGAGATAGCCGATGGCGCCGTGTTTACGCCCCGCCCGGGCAGCGGCGCGCAAATTCGCCAGCGCATTGTCGTGCCGGCCAATCAAGGTTTGCCACGATGAAGTGCCCGGACAGACGTAAAACGGAATTCTGGCTTGCGCAAACTTTGCGGCTTCGCGCTCGAACGGATGATTTGCCTCGTAACCCCAATTCAAAGCGATGATATCGTCTGTAGCAGCGGACGTAAGTCCGCTCTGATTAAAGTGAGCCGACTCACGTCGGCCGCTACGAGGAAATTTAGCGAGTTCCGGAATCAATTTTGGATATTTTAAAATGATGTCGCCCCAGAACATCATGGTCTTGCCGTGCCGGGAAACTTCCCCGTGAATCTTCTTCAAAAAATGGAGATACACGCGGCCCTGGCCCTTCATCTCACAAATTATTTTGCTCCGGCCGCGGCCCAAATCCCAGGTCTCGTCGCAGCCAACGTTGAAGAACCGGCTGGAAAAATGTGGCAGCAATTCATCATACAACCCGCGCAGAAAGGGCAGGGTGCCCGGATGATTCGGAGCCAGGGTGGAAGGGCGGCGGATGTACTCACCGGACCCGGCCTCGTAAGGTCCGGCAACCTCGGCGAGCTTTTTGAGTTCCGGATGTTCCAGAAAATAGCGCAAGTGGCCGAAGGAATTCTGGTTCGGCACCAGATCGATGCCGAGTTGCCGGCAATGCGCATCGAGCTTGCGGATTTCCTCGCCGGTCAATGCGCCCCAACTCTGCCAGACGGACTTGTATCTGCGATAGGCGAACGTGTGCTCGGTATAAAGTTGCAACTCGTTGATTTTGAAATCGGCGAGCCGTTCAGCAAGTTCGAGCAAGGTTTCCAGCCTGGGCACGCGCCCGCGCGAAATATCCAGCATCACGCCGCGATGCGGAAAATCCGGCCAGTCGCGGATTTTCAGGCAAGGCAGGCGGCGGCCGTATTGCTGCAGCAACTGCCGCAACGTCGCCGCCGCTGCGCGCAAACCGCCGGCTTCGCGGAAGAAAATATCAATTCCTTTAGGGCAAATGATCAGCGCGTAGCCTTCGGGATGGTTGGGTGCGGAATTGCTCTGGCGAAAACTAATGGTCCGAACGCCGCTCTCCGATCGGGCGCCGCGCCGGGTTGGAAACCGGCGCTCCGGCAATGTGAACGTGCCGCGCAGAAGCTTCAGTGAGCGAGGGCAGGGGAGTAATGCGGGCGATGTCACAGTCGCCTCGCGCTCACTTCTGCGCCGGAATCATCCCGCTCTTCCGCGCGTAATTGAACAGGCCGCCGGCGTCCACCACCGGGCGCACGTCGCCCAGCGATTTGAATTTGAAAACCTTGCCGGTGCTTTTCACGGTGACAGTTTGTGCGTCCAGGTCAACCGTCACGACGTCACCCGTTTTCAAGGCATCGCAAAGGCGTTCGGTGAGTTCGCACGGATAAAGCTCGCCGGTGGCCACGCTGTTGCGGAAGAAAATACGCGCGAAACTTTCGGCGAGGACGATTTTGCACCCGGCCGAGCCGATGGCGATGGGCGCGTGTTCGCGGGAACTGCCGCAGCCGAAATTCTTTCCGCCCACGATGATAACATAGTCGCTGTCGAGTTTGCCTTCCGTTACGAAGCGCGTCGGGTAGAGCGATTCGGGCAGGCCGGCGAGCGCGTAGCTGCCGAGCTTCTCATATTCATCGGGCATCGTCGGCACCAGCGTGAGATATTGCGCCGGAATAATTTGGTCCGTGTCAATGTTGTCGCGTACCACGTAAACCGGTCCGCTAAAAACTGATTTCGTCATGTTTGGAATCTGCCGTGGGGCAGGTGAATTTTCAATCAGATTCTAGCGGCTTGACTTCCATGCCCACGAGACAAATGTCGTCATCAAATTTCTTCCGTCCGGAAAATGTCCGGATTTCGGAAAGCACTCCGGAGAGCATTCTCTTCGTCGGCAACCCGGCATGCTTATGCAGGGCGGCGGTCAGATGTTCGCGGCCGAATATTTCATGGTCGTTGCCTCCGGCTTCAATCATGCCATCCGTAAAAAGCATAATGACGTCACCGGGTTCAATTTGGTGCCGGCAGGTGGGGAAGGTTGCTTCCTTGAAGAGTCCGAGCGCGGGACCTTTCCGGCCATCGGGACCGGCGCCGAGCGTCTGCACCTTGCCCTGGTGCCGGCTCAGTTGCAACGGATCAGGATGAGCGGCGCTGGCATAGAGTAATTGCCCGGCACTCAGGTCGGCGACCAGATAAAATGCAGTGGCAAACATGGTGGAGCCGGCTTGTTGAAAGACGCTGAACAAGGCCTGGTTAATCAGCGACAGCAGGTGTCCCGGGTCCGTTGCGGTGGTGCTCAGGTCCTCCACGAGCGAGCGCATCATCGCGGTAACCAACGCCGCGCGCACATCATGACCCATGACGTCACAAATGAACACGCCGACGGAGGTTGGAGAAAGCGCGATGATATCAAAGAAATCGCCGCTGACCGCGCCGCTGGGATAGAAGAAAGTAAAAAATCGCAAGGTACTCTCCTGACCCGGTTTGCCGCCTGAGATCATGGGAAACTTTTGGGGCAGCATGGCCAGTTGCAACTCACGCGCCATTTTCAGTTCGTCCTCGATCTGGCGGTTCTTCGCCTGTAACTGCCGGGTACGTTCGGCCAGGGCCTCCTCGGCGCGTTTGCGTTTGGTTATGTCGCGGGAAATACCGAAGGTGCCCACGATCTGTCCGGATTGGTTGCGCAGGGGCATCTTGGTCGTCGAAACCCAGGTTTCGCTGCCATCGGGCCAGGTTTCGACTTCTTCGAGGTCTTCCATCGGTTTGCCGGAGCGCAGAATCTCCTGCTCGTCGGCGAGTGCCTGCCGGGCATGAGGTTCCGTGAAGTAGTCAGCATCGGTTTTGCCCCGCGCCTCCGCGGGGTCGGTCAGGCCGTGTTTCCTCGCCTTGGCGCGGCTGATCATCAAAAAGCGGCTGCGCAAATCTTTGAAGTAGATCGAGTCAGGGATGTTGTCCATCAACGCCTGCAACAGGAAACCTTCATAGCCGTGCACCCGTTGGCCCAACTGCCGGTCTATGGCCTTGCCAATGGTGCTCGCCAACAACGGACCGTTGAGCTGTGACTTGAGCAGATAATCCTGCGCGCCCATCCGGATGGTTCGTGCCGCCAACTTCTCGTCATCCGCGTCTCCCAGCACCACAATTGGTGTCTGGGAAACCTGTTTATGAAGTCGGGCGAACGTTTCAATGCCCTGCGTGTCGGGCAATGACAGTTCCACCAGTATCAGATCAAAGCCGCGCCGGTTGATTTTTTGAAGCCCGGAAGCAAGCCGGTGGGCGAGGACGATTTCAAATCCACGCTGCTCCAAAATCTTCGCGCAGGTTTTTCCCGTCTCAATCAGTAATATTCTCGGAATCGCTTTCGGCATAAATATATTGGCGCGGTCTTTAGCAACGTATCAACCGCTTAAATTGGCGTCCAGCCGGTAATGCCGGGTTCAGCCCGTCGGCGCCTTTTCTCCGCGCCGGCGCAACGTAATGACGGCGACCACGCACGCCGTCCAGGTGGGCAGTTCATCAACCAGCGGGATGAGTTCCAGGGCGAACGACGGCAGCAGCAACCAATGCAAACCAATCAGCCAGCTCACCAGCAACATCGTCACCGCGTCAATAATCTGGTCGACAAAGACCCAGCCGAACGGGCCCAGCAGCAATTGCAGGCCATCGGCAATCACCGCCACGGCCAGCGCTGACACAGTCCGCGTCCGTGTCAACTTCGGTATGCGCAAAACCTGGTTCATTTTCTCGGGCAGCCTCATTCGCCGCGACTATTGAATCCAATCGGCTTGCCGTTACCAAGTACGTTTCTTAAATTGCGCCTGTGCTCGACATCAAATTGATCCGTGAAAAGCCCGATTTTGTGCGTCAGCGCCTGGCCACGCGCGGGGCAGGGGATGAAAAGCTTATTGACGGAATCCTTCTATTCGACAAGCAACGCCGTGAAGCGCTTGCTCAGGTTGAGTTACTTAAGTCGCAGCGTAATCGCGTATCGAAGGAAATCGGTGCGCTGATGGGACAGAAGAAAATCACCGAGGCCGAGGCGAAGAAGGCGGAAACCAAGGATCTCGGCGACAGAATTGCGGCGCTAGACAAAGAAGCGTCAGCGTCAGAAGCGTCTCGTGATGAATTTTTGTTGCGCCTGCCAAATCTGCCGCACGAATCAGTTCCCGAAGGCAAAACCGCTGAAGATAACCGCGAAGTTCGCAGCCGTGGCGAAAAACCAGCTTTCACCTTCAAACCGAAATCGCACGTCGAAATTTGCGAATCACTGAAGCTGGTGGATTTCGCGCGGGCGACAAAACTTTCCGGCAGTGGGTTCATCCTTTACCTGAACTGGGGTGCACGGCTGGAACGGGCGTTGATTCAATTCCTGTTGGACTTGCATACGCAGGAGCATGGTTACGTTGAGATTTCACCGCCGTTCATGGTCGGCCCACAATGTCTCGAAGGCGTCGGGCAGTTTCCCAAATTCAGGGACCAGTACTACGGCGTGGCCGAAGGCGACGACAAAGAGAAACTCGGCAAGCTTTATCTGATACCAACGGCGGAAACGCCGGTGGCGAACATTCATCGGGAAGAGATTCTGACGGAGAAACAACTGCCCGTTCGTTACTGTGCTTACACGCCGTGCTTTCGCGGCGAGGCCGGCGCGGCGGGTGTCGGCACGCGGGGTATGATCCGCGTGCACCAGTTCGACAAGGTCGAGTTGATCAAAATTGTGAAACCGGAAACCGGCTACGACGAATTGGAGAAAATGGTTGCTGACGCGGAAAAGGTTCTGCAATTGTTGGGTCTGCATTACCGCGTGCTGCTGCTGTGCACCGGCGACATGGGTTTCGGCAGCGCCAAAACCTACGACCTCGAAGTCTGGGCGCCGGGGCAGGGGACTTATCTTGAGGTTTCGAGCTGTTCAAATTGCGAAGATTTCCAGGCGCGCCGGATGAATCTGCGGTTCAAAGCGGAATCGGGTGAAAACAAATTTCCGCATATTCTCAATGGCAGCGGCACGGCACTGGCACGATTGTTTGTCGCGCTGGTGGAGACATATCAACAGACCGATGGCAGCGTGCTGATCCCCGAACCGCTTCAACCCTATTTGAAAACAGACCAAATTCGCCCGTGACCATCCTGTTACCTATTTGCGATTTACGATTTACGCGCCAACCGGCGTGCGACTCGTAAATCGTAAATCGTAAATGAATGAACGTTCTTCTCGCCAGCAGCGAAGTCCATCCGTTCTCCAAAACCGGCGGGCTGGCGGATATGGTGGGCGCGCTGGGCAAGGCGCTGGCGCGTGCGGGCCACGAGGCGCGCATTGTCACACCGCTGTATCGCGGCATCGCCGGGCGATTTTCCCAAATGCGTCGCGAGGACTGGTATTTCGATCTGCCGTTGGGCGACCGGCGCGTTCAGGCGTCCCTCTGGTCGCTGGAAACCGAAAAAGGTTTGACGGTTTATTTCATCGAACAGCCGGATTTTTTTGATCGCGCCTCCTTGTATCATGAACACAACACGAGCTACGCCGACAACGCCGAACGCTTCATTTTCCTCTCGAAATGCGTCACCCATCTTGCGCGTTACCTCCCGTGGCGGCCGGACCTGGTGCACGTTCACGACTGGCAGACTGCGTTGGTGCCGGCATTGCTGTGGCAACAACAGCGCACGGCAGGGTGGGGGAATCCGCCGCCCACCTGCCTGACTATTCACAACCTGGCATATCAGGGAATTTTTCCGCCGCGCGCCTTTGCGCTGACCGATCTGCCGTTGGAATTGTTCACCATCGAAGGCGCAGAATTTTACGGCCATCTGAATTGCCTGAAGGCTGGCATTGTGCTGGCCGATGTCATTACGACGGTCAGCCCGCGTTATGCGCGGGAAATCACAACGGAAGAATTCGGCCACGGCCTGGACGGGCTTTTGCGGCGGCGGCAGAAACAGCTCTTTGGGATTCTCAACGGCGTGGATTACGATGAATGGAATCCGGCGCATGACCCGTTTCTGGCACGCCCGTATTCAGTAACGCGTCTCGCAGGAAAAATCGTCTGCAAACTCGCGCTGCAAAAGGAAGTCGGTCTGCCGGAGGGCAGGGATGTGCCGCTGTTCGGAACAATTTCCCGGCTGGCGGAGCAGAAGGGCGTGGATATTCAATTGGGCGCGCTCGAGGAGATGCTGAACACCAACATGCAGTTCGTTTTGCTCGGCAGCGGTTCCCTGGCTTACGAACGGGGCTATGCCGAACTGGCGCGGCGGTTCCCGACCAGGGTCGCCGCCCGCGTGAACTACGACGAAGGCCTGGCGCATCGGATTGAAGCCGCCTGTGATTTTTATATCATGCCGTCACGTTTTGAGCCGAGCGGTTTGAACCAGATGTACAGCCTGCGCTACGGGGCAATTCCGATTGTGCGCGCGACAGGCGGCCTGGATGACAGTGTGGTCGATTTCACGGAAAATACAACCCACGCCAACGGCATAAAGTTCTATGAATACTCGGCGCGCGCGCTGGCCAAAGCCATCCGCAAAGCGCTGGTCCTGTATCAACAGCCGGAGTTATTGCGGCAATTTCAGCACAACGCGATGAAAACGGCTTTTTCCTGGGAACAGACGGTGCAGGAATATCTGAAGGCCTACGAACTGGCCCGGAGGCTCAGGAAGGGTTCGTTCCCTTTTTGAGGTTGTTGGACGCCTGGATCTGATGCGACGCGCGTTCGACCAGATTGACGAATCGGTGCGCACGTTCTGCCACGCAAGGTACCGGATGATCTATCTCCGCCGGCGCATTCCACAAAACATAAAATTCAAAATTGGTTGGCGATCGTCCATGCGTCTGCTGAAATCGTTCCACCCGTGTCTGCATAATATTTCGGGCAACCGCCAACGCCGCCTGGGCATTTTGCGGATTGCCACCCGGCCAAAGCTCGGCACGAATTTGGAATCGGGTGATTTCCCCGCAGCGTCCCACCGCAGAATCATCGTCCCCGGTCTCCAGCATCGACAAAGCTTCCCACCGGTTCATTCCAGAAGCGCTTACAACCACCCCCAACGCGGCCAGCGCACACATGGCCAATTTGAATGTCATTACACATATTAGACACTATGCCTCAAATTCCGTCAAATGAAGATGTACACACATTAAATATAACAAACATTGTGCAGCTATATTTGAGTACGTTAAAGCCGTTAAAGCTGTGAGATTGGCTCCTGACCCAGGTTGCCCTTTGGCCCGTCTGACCATCTTAAGGTTCTTGGTGGAATTCGGCAGTAACCGTTACGGGTGAAAATCCGTCGGGCCCGAACACGCTCCGTAATGTAAAAAGGCCTGAAGTTGAAACTTCGGGCCTCGCAAATAGCACTGCTTTAGCCAATGGCTTAATTACCGACCGGCAAGGCGTGTACGAATTCACCGTTTACCCCTGCATTTTGGATCGCGCATTTTGGCGCGGTCGAGGCGTCCACGATGGTATAGCTGGTCGCAAAGGTCTTCGTGGAATCCAGCGGGCACCAGGGCAATGTCCCGCTCGTGCCGCGACCCATGTAAGGTTGAACGTTGCCACTCGTTACCGCGTCAGTCGGCTTCGCTCCGGTCTCCAGAGCCCATTGCTGGATGGCGCCGTCAATCTGACGGAGGTTGTTGATGCACGCATTCTGTTGTGAAGTCGAACGCGCCCTCAGGAAGTTGGGAATCGCGATTGCCGCCAGGAGGCCGATAATGGCCACCACAATCATG
>DATEGR010000529.1:0-10606 GCA_035279985.1 Verrucomicrobiia bacterium | reverse complement strand
ACGATGGCGCTGCTTTGGAAGACCAAGGAGGTCATCATGGATAGTGTGTTCAACCGGCACGATTGAGCACGGCTTAATTCACCAGTTGATACCAGTTATTGCGCTGGTGCGGTTCGTAGCCGAGGTCTTTGATGAGGCGATGCATGTCCGGCACGGTCATGCGGAACGTTGTTCCCGCCTGCGACACCACGTTTTCCTCGATCATGATGCTGCCGAGATCGTTCGCGCCGTATTTGAGCGCCACCTGGCCGATCTCCTGGCCCTGGGTGACCCAGGAGCTTTGGACATTGGTGAAATTATCGAGGTAGATCCGGCCCAGCGCCTGCGTCCGCAAATACTCGTGCGCGCCGACGGTAGGGGCCTTGAGCTTCGTGTGCTCGGCCTGGAACGTCCAGCAGATGAAGGCCGTGAAATAGCCGCCGACGTCAGTCGGCGCAAACTTTCCGTCATTTGAAGTGCGCGGACTGATGTCCGCGGCTACGGATTTTTGCCGCCGCGCCAAAGACTTGTCCTGCTGCGCGCGCAAACGCTCGAGGTGTTCGATGCGATCTTCGCTGGTTTCCACATGACCAAACATCATCGTTGCGCTGGAATACAAACCGAGCCGGTGGGCCACATCCATGACCTCCAGCCAGTCGTCGCTCATCGCCTTGAGCGGGGAGATGCGCTGGCGCACGCGATCCACCAGAATTTCCCCGCCGCCGCCGGGAATTGAGCCGAGTCCGGCGGCCTTGAAATCGCCGATGATTTTATCCAGCGGTTCGTTGAACACTTCCCGGAAATGGATGAACTCGCTGGGGCTGAAACCATGAATGTTGAAGCCGGGAAACTTGTTGTTGATGTGCGACAGCAAATCAAGATACCACTGTTTCGTCAGCTTCGGATGGTGCCCGCCCTGCATCAAAATTTGCGTGCCGCCGAGCGCAATGGTCTCCTCGATCTTCCGGTCCATCTCGTCGAACGTGATGACGTAGGCGTCATCGTCCTTTTCCACCCGGTAAAACGCGCAGAACTTGCAATAGACATTGCAGACGTTCGTGTAATTGACGTTGCGGTCAACGATATAAGTGACGAAGTCGTTGCCGCGGCCATCGAAATCGTTCGCCTTGGCGAGCTGGCGGCGGCGATCCGCGAGCGCGCCGAGTTCCTCCAGCGGCAGATGGTAAAGCCGCCGGGCCTCGACCTGATTAATGCGTTGGCCGTCCCAGACTTTTTGCCGCAACTCGTCCAATGACGCGTCGTAAATCACCCGGCTAAACTAGCAAATAAGCGTGGTTTTAACAAGTTTGGTACGCGCCGGCCGCAATCGCCAGATCCCCGCGAGGAGGCTGCCGATGACCGAATGAAATGTCGCGGAAATCGCGCAGGGCAGGGCGGTCAAGGGCATCGCGGCAAAATGTTCCTTCGCCAGCGCCGCCCCCAGACCGGAATTTTGCATGCCTACCTCCACGGAAATGGTCCGACTGGTCAACTCATCGCAGCGCAGCAGCCGGCTTAAAAGGTAACCGAGAAAAAATCCACCGCTGTGCAAAAGGAACACCGCCAGAATCAATTCGCCGCCCGACCGCTTGAAATCATTGGCGCTGCCGCCGATGATGCTCGCGCAGATCAGCGTGATGGTCAGCACCGAAATCAGCGGGGACACCGGCAGGACGAATTTTACAAAGCGCGGTGTGAAGCGGTTCAAGGCCACGCCGATGATCACCGGCGCCAGCACAATTTTCAGCGTGCTCATAAACAGTCCCAACGCATCCACCGGCACGTATTTGCCCGCGAGCCATTTCGTCAACAGCGGCGTCATCACGATGGCACCCAGCGTCGAACACATCGTCATCAACACCGACAACGCCACATTCGAGCGCGCGATGTAGTTGACCACATTCGACGCCGTGCCGCAGGGGCAGCACGACACCAGAATCAGCCCCACGGCAAACGGCGTTTCGAGCCGGAGCAGATGCGCGATGCTCCAGCCAAGGAACGGCATGATGGCGTAATGCGCGACGAATCCGATGCCGACCGCGCGCGGCATCTTCATCACCCTTTTGAAATCATCCACGCTCAAGGTGATGCCCATGCCGAGCATGATGACCGCCAGCCCCCACGTAATGAAGTCGCCGCTGAACCACGTGAACCAGGCCGGGTGCGCCAGCGCCAGCGCCCCGCCGAGCAGGACCCAAATCGGGAAAAGATTGGTGGCGAGACCGAGGACTCGATTCATACGTGCGGTCGCGCCATTAGAACATGAGCCAAAACCAAAGTCATCCGGATTTGCGGTAATGGCCTTTTTCGGAGGGACAAGCTCTGCGAGTCCCAAATATCAAAGGAAATCAGGGACTCGTATGACTCGTCCCTCCGAATCAAGACTCAGCCGGATTTACTAAACGCTGTAGTTTGCATTTCCCGTCGGTTCATCGAAAATAGGTCTGTGGCAGGTGATAAAACAGTTCGTGTCGTGGTGCTGGGCGCTGGGTTTGGCGGCCTGTTCTTCTGCAAACATTTCCGGCATCCCCATGCGCGCGTGACGGTGGTGGACCGCACCAACCATCATCTCTTCCAGCCGTTGCTGTATCAGGTCGCCACCGCCGGTCTTTCCGCGCCGGAAATCGCCCAGCCCATCCGCTCCATCCTGTCCCACCGTCCCGACGTCACCGTGCTGCTGGAGGAAGCCACGGATTTCGACCTTGCCAACCGGAAGGTCATTCTTCGCGAAAGCGCGTTGGAATACGATTTTCTCGTTTTGGCGATGGGAAGCCAGACGGGTTACTTCGGCCACCCCGAATGGGAGCCATTTGCGCCGGGTCTGAAAACGCTCGACGACGCGCTGCGTCTGCGCAGTCGCATCCTGCTTGCCTTCGAGAAGGCCGAAAATGAAATAAATCCGGCCGAACGCGACAAGCTGCTGACCATCGTCATCGTGGGCGGCGGGCCGACCGGTTTGGAACTGGCCGGCGCGTCTGCCGAACTGGCACGAACGGTGTTGAAACGCGACTTCCGACGGATTGATCCCACGCGGGCAAGAATCATTTTGATCGAAGGCGCGCCGCGGGTGCTTTCGAATTATCCGCCGGAACTTTCGGCCAGCGCCCAACGCCAGCTCGAAGCGCTCGGCGTTCAGGTACGCACTTCAACGCCGGTCAAAAACATCCGGGCCGGCGAGGTGGAACTGGCCAGCGGGGAAACCATCCACGCCGGAAACATCGTCTGGGCCGCCGGCGTCGCCGCCGTGCCGCTCACTCATCAGCTCGGCGTGGAACTCGACAAAGCCGGCCGCGTAAAGGTGAACCCGGATTTGAGTGTCCCGGGCCACCCGGAAATTTTCGCCATTGGCGACCTCGCGCTGGTGTTGGACAAGGCGGGCAAACCGGTTCCGGGCATCTGCCCGGCGGCGATGCAAATGGGACGCCACGTCGCACGGGTCATCGAAAAGGAATTGGGCTCCGGCGCGAATCAAACGTCACGCCCGTCATTCAAATACTGGGACAAGGGAACGATGGCGACCATCGGCCGTTCGGCGGCCGTGGCGTGGATTGGCCGGTTGAAAATCTCCGGTTATCCGGCGTGGCTGGCGTGGCTGTTTATCCACCTGATTTTTCTCATTGGTTTCCGCAACCGGCTGGCCGTGCTGCTGCAATGGACCTATGCTTATTTTGCCTACAAACGCGGCGCCCGCATCATCACCAATCTGCCGCCGGAACCGGACGGCACGCTTCACCGCTGAACCGTTTGGTTCAAAGTTCCAATCTGGGTTCGCGCGGCCAGAGCAGATTTTTCAGCGCGAACAATTCCAGCGCAAACGGGATGTAACCGCCGTAACCCAACAGCGGCATTTCAAAAATGTGGAGGAACCCCGCGCCCGGTGTGTGGTAAATCCATTGCGGCCACGACCAGTAATTCCACATCTCCCAGAAAAACCCGCAAATCAGCGCTCCCAGTGACAGTGAAATCACCGGTCGCCAGTCGCCGCGCTGCAGCCATTCCAGAAAATGCCGCCGTCCCAGCCAGCGGTTCACCGGCTCGAAAATCAGCACCAGCGAAATCCAGACCAACGGATAAAAAAATTTCGGCCAGGCCAACGTCAATGCCAGCAGGACCAGCCCGGTGAACAGCATTCGCAAATTCACCCGGGCCGTGTCCGGAATCCGCACACCCGCCGGCAGCAATTTCACCCAGCGGAACGTCCGTGCCAACTCCGCCGTCTCGAACACGGCCGGCATGACGGTAGAGAACGACAGCGTGCACAGCGTGTAGTATTCGAGCGGCGTGAACGCGCCGGCGCCGAGGTATTCCCAGTTGTCCGTCCGGTCGTTGATGATTTCAAACAGCCACCAGGCCGGTACGGACAGGACAAAGAGCAGGATGAACCCCTTTCGCGAGCGGGTCCACAGCGATGCCCCTGTGCGCCAGCAGACCAGGGCATCCACCAGCAGGATGTAACCCAGCCAGAGCGGGAAGAACAGATAAGCCGTCCGTTGGCCCGGCAGGGTCCAATTCAACGGCCAGCACACCGCCAGCAGGAGCAATCCCAGCCAGCCTTGCGGCGCCAACCGCGGCCATGGTCGTGTGGCATCCATCATTGGCTAACATAACCGGACACGCTCGGATTGAAAAGCCGGACGCGTAGAAGGGCAATGGCATGATTTGGTGAGACGAAACTGACGAGCCGCTGCCTTATTGCCTTGGCGGTTCGCGAGGATCACCGCAAGGCGGGACAGGCAACTCGCCCCACCGAATTGCTCGAATTATGTCATCATCCGATGAAGAAGGCGCGAAACACCTATCCCTCGCTCAGAAGTCAAACGTAAGCCCAAACAAAACGGAATGCGTCCGGGCACCCTTGAAGCCGACATTAAAATTATCCGGCGGATAGGTGAAGGTCGGGTCATCGGTGGCAAAGTATTTGTAGCCGACGTCGAGCATCAGGTGGCGAGACAACGCAAAACGCACGCCGGCAAAAATCTGCCCGGCGAATACCACGTCATTTTCACTGCCGACCACCCCATTTATGCCGGCGCTGTCTTGAAAATTGTCAGTATCGAACACCATGTCAGCACCACCAACGCCCGCTCCGACATAGGGAATGATATTGGTGCGCGGAATCGGATACGACAGCGTGGCGTTGACCATAAACGGCACGTTATACAGCCGCGAGTTGTCCGAAAGATACCCTGGCACGTTGTTGATTTTTGCGCCAATGAATCCGGTTTCAAAATCCAGGGCCGCGTATTGGTTGAAGGCCCAGCCGAGAGCGGCGTCAAAGGCCAGACCCGTATCATAATCCACTTTGCTAGGAACCGGCCCGGTGGGTGCGACGCCGGGAGTTGAAAACTGAGTTATCTGGCCATCCTGGAAAAAGGACGGGCCTACACCGAGGCGAAAAGTCGGGCCGGCGCCTTCAGGCAAATAGGAATAATATTGCGCCTGCGCCATGACAGCGCCGAGGCAGAGTGACAACGCAGCGACACCAATTGCATATCGGCATTTCATAATTCTCCTTTCATCCTTTGCGATTATTCGACTCCATGGCCATGTAAAAAGTTCAATACCAATAATACGTACATGAGAGGGAAGATGTTACAACATTTCGATTTCGCGGGCCGCTTCAAACATTACGGCGTAAGACGCTCGCTGGTAAGTGCGCAGGTGTCGAGGTAATGAGACTCAACTCTTCAAATGTTTCCAGCGGAAAATATGGGTTTCCGGCCGTCTTTTGACGGCGAAAAATATTTCAAAAAAATCACTTGCGTCATTTTTAATTGTGACTATCATAGTAACAGTTATGGCGATTAACACCCAGTTTCCGATTGCGGTCCACCTCATGGCTGCCCTCGGTTACCGTTCCGGCCGTGACACAACTTCGGCCCAACTGGCGACGAGCGTCAATACCAGCCCCAGTTTTGTGCGGCGGACGCTCGCCAAACTGTCGAAGGCGGGTCTGGTGGAAACGGCCACCGGCAAAACCGGCGCGTGCTGGCTCGCCCAGGACGCGAAGAACATTTCGTTGCTGGACATTTACAAAGCCGTGGACGCGCCCAAGGCGTTTTCCATCCACCATTACACCGAGCAAAAAGCCTGTCCGGTGAGTTGCCACATCAAGGCGGCGCTCGACCGGGCCTTGGACAAAACCCAGAAAGCCATGGAAACCAGCCTGGATGACATCACCCTCGAGCAGATCGTTTCCCAGGTGAACCGGAACTAAAAAATTTGCGCATAATTGTTACTTTTCAAGTCACAATAACAAAACAACCAAACTAAAGGAGAAAGAACACAACATGAGCACGAACAAAAAACTGACGGGCAAGGTCGCCGTTGTCACCGGCGCGTCCAAAGGCATCGGCGCGTCCATTGCCAAACATCTGGCCGCCGAAGGCGCCTCCGTCGTCGTCAATTACGCCTCCAGCAAGGCGGGCGCGGACAAGATCGTCGGTGAAATCACCGCGCAAGGCGGCAAGGCCATCGCCGTGCAAGGCAGCGTGGCGAAGAAGGCGGACATCGAACGCCTGTTCGCCGAAACGAAGAAAGCATTTGGCCAAACCGATATTCTGGTCAACAACGCCGGCGTCTATGAATTCAGCCCGCTCGAACAAATCAGCGAGGACCATTTCCACAAGCAATTCAATACGAATGTGCTCGGCCTGATTCTCACGACACAGGAAGCGTTGAAGCATTTCAACGGTGACGGCGGCAGCGTCATCAACATCAGCTCCGTGGTCGGCGTCAACCCGTTGCCCAATGCGGCGGTTTACAGCGCCACCAAGGCGGCGGTGGATGCCGTGACCAAGTCCCTCGCCCGGGAATTGGGACCGAAGAAAGTTCGCGTGAATTCCATCAACCCCGGCATGATTGAAACGGAAGGCACCCATGGTGCAGGCATTATCGGCACCGACTTTCAGAAACAGGCTGAAGCGCAGACGCCGCTGGGCCGCATCGGCCAGCCGCAGGACGTGGCGACTGTAGCGACATTTCTTGCGTCTGGAGATTCCGGCTGGATTACCGGCGAAACGTTTCTGGTCTCGGGCGGTTTCCGTTGATCAGAAACCAACTCATCAGCGGCGGGCGGGACAACTTTCTGTCCGCCGTCTTTACTTAATGCTACGGCCGGCAAAACAAGGTCGAAAGCATACGATTCACACAAGCCGGCTGGACGAAGAAGATGGGTTGACGCCATTCTTCCGCATTTTCGGCGCGCGTTTCATGGTTCAGAAATTCCCAAGGCCGGCAAATCTTCCGAGCCAGGAATTTGTTGATTTCTGTGTGTCTCGGCACAGCTGAGCGCCGGTTGGCCGACGGATTGCCCCACCAGGAATGATCGCTGCCTTCGCGGATCAGCACGCAACCTTGCGCAGCCAGATGCCGGATTAGTTCCCGCCGTTTCACACGAGGATGGCTTCTTCCTCGTAATCTGTCTTGGCAGCAGCAAGCGCGTCTTCGCGGTTAAATTCGAGCGCTTCCTTCAAGGCGGAACGCAAATTCTTCAAAAGTTCGGCACGGGTTTTGCCCTGAGAGTTAACGCCGGGAATTTCCTGCACCCAGCCAATCCACCAGCCTTCGTCCTGTTTGATGACGGCGTTAAAAGTGCGTTTCATGGTTTCAACTTGAATCCGTTCCCGATTTCTTCAAAGTTTAATTTGTGCCGCCACCTGAGCCACGTCCTTGTCGCCGCGACCGGACAGGTTCACGATGATGAGCTTGTCCTTGCCCATCTTCGGGGCGCGTTTCATGACCTCGGCAATAGCGTGGGCGCTTTCCAGTGCGGGGATGATACCTTCCAGCCGCGCCAGCTTCATGAATGCCTTCAGCGCCGCGTCGTCTTTGATGTAGGTGTACTCCACGCGTTTCTGGTCGTGCAACCACGCGTGTTCCGGTCCTACCGCAGCGTAATCCAGACCGGCGCTGACGCTGTGGGTGAGTTGAATCTGGCCGTATTCATCCTGCAAAATGTAACTGCGCGTGCCCTGCAATACGCCGAGCGAGCCGCCATGAAAGCGCGCCGCGTGCTGGTTGGGTTTGATACCTCGACCGCCCGCCTCCACGCCGATCATTTTCACCCCACCCGTAGGACAGGCGTCGCGCCTGTCTCCATTTTTTGTTTGGGAAGTTTGAGACAGGCTGGAAGCCTGTCCTACATCATTGAGAAACGGATAAAACAGCCCCATCGAATTTGAGCCGCCACCGACACAGGCCACGAGCAAATCCGGCAGGCGCTCCTCCTTTTCCAAAATCTGCCGGCGCGCTTCATCGCCGATGACGCGCTGGAAGTTCCGCACCATTTCCGGATACGGATGCGCGCCATAGACCGTGCCGAGGATGTAATGGGTGGTGCGAACGTTGGTGACCCAGTCACGCATGGCTTCGTTGATGGCTTCCTTGAGCGTCTGTTGCCCGGCCTTCACGGAAACCACCTCCGCGCCGAGCATTTTCATGCGGTAAACGTTCAACTCCTGCCGCTGGCAATCCACCGCGCCCATATACACGACGCATTTCAAACCGAACATGGCGGCGACGGTGGCGGTGGCGACGCCGTGCTGGCCCGCGCCGGTTTCGGCAATGATGCGCGTCTTGCCCATGCGCCTGGCCAGCAGGATCTGGCCGATGCAATTGTTGATCTTGTGCGCGCCGGTGTGCAGCAGGTCCTCGCGCTTGAGATAGATTTTCGCGCCGCCGAGTTCTTTGGTCAGCCGTTCGGCAAAGTAAAGCGGCGTGGGCCGGCCACAAAACTCCTTCAGGTAATACTCGAACTCACGCTGGAACGCCGGGTCCTTCTGGGCACGCCGGTATTCGCTCTCCAGTTCCTGCAACGGATGGACCAGCGTTTCGGGCACGAACCGCCCGCCGTACGGACCAAAATGGCCCTGGGCGTCGGGTAAATTCTCCGCGGCAATTGAACTCATCCAGCCATTTTCACGCAAAGGCGCGAAGGGCGCAAAGAGAATTTGTTCTGCGTAGGACAGGCGTCGCGCCTGTCTCTGACTTTCCCGTAATGAATATGGAGACAGGCGCGACGCCCGTCCTACCTCAGTTCGCCTTGACCGCGGCGACGAGGGCGTTGAGCGAGGCCTTGGCGTCGCCGAACAGCATCCGCGTGTTGTCCTTGTAGAAAAGATGGTTTTCGATGCCGGCAAAGCCCTTCGCCATCGAGCGTTTCATCACAATGACGGTCTTGGCGTGGTCGGCTTCAATGATGGGCATGCCGTAAATCGGGCTGGATTTTTCCTCGCGCGCGGCTGGATTGACCACGTCGTTCGCGCCGATGACCAGGCAGACGTCCACGCGGTCCATCGAGGGGTTGATGGCTTCCATTTCCTGGAGCTGGTCGTAGGGCACGTTGGCCTCGGCCAGCAGGACGTTCATGTGGCCGGGCATGCGGCCGGCGACGGGATGAATCGCGAATTGCACCTCGACCCCGCGTTTGCCGAGTTCGTCGGAAAGCTCGCGTACCGAATGTTGCGCCTGCGCCACTGCCATGCCGTAACCGGGAACGATCACGACCCGCTGCGCGTAGGACAGCAGCAACGCGGCCTCGTCGGCTTGAATCGGTTTGACGGTTCCCGCCACACCGCCGGCCGCCGCCTGGCCGCCGCCGCCGGAGCCGAAGGCGCCGAACAAGACATTGGTGACCGGCCGGTTCATTGCTTTGCACATGAGCAGCGTGAGCAGCGTGCCGGACGAACCGACGAGCGTGCCGGCGACGATCATCGAAAGGTTGTTGATGACAAAACCGTCGCCCGCCACGGCCAGGCCGGTGAAGGAGTTGAGCAGCGAGATGACGACCGGCATGTCTGCGCCGCCGATGGGCATGACCATCGCGATGCCGAACAAGAGCGCCAGCCCAAACATGACGATAAACGCCGTGGAGTTGGTTTGGCCGCTAATCAAGTATCCGCACAAGCCGAGAATCACGAGCAGCACCAGGCCGTTCAAAAAGTTCTGGCCGGGAAACGTGTGCGGCCTCTCGAATTTCCCCTCCAGTTTCAAAAACGCGATAATACTGCCGGAAAACGACAACGAGCCGATGAGCGTGGCGAACAACATCGGAACGGCGGCGGACACCGTGACGCCTTCAAGGCTGTGCGAGCGCCGCAGAAATTCCAGGCTCGCGACCAGCGCCGCCGACCCGCCGCCCAGGCCGTTGAACGCCGCGACCATCTGCGGCATCGCGGTCATCTTGACCGAATACGCACCGATCGCGCCGATGACGAGGCCGATCACAATGCCGACGGCCATGAGCGTGCAGTTGAGATTCCACTCGTGCAGTTGCATCAGAGGAATCGTGGCGAAGAACGCAATGACCATGCCGGCGGCGGCGAGGAGATTTCCGTAGCGCGCGGTCTTCGGCGAACTCAAAAATTTGATGCCGAGGATGAACAGGACCGCGACACCGATGAAAATGAGGGCAAGCGTGGAACTCATGGCTATTTCTTCTTTTTCTTGAACATTTGCAGCATGCGGTCCGTGACCATGAAGCCGCCGAAGACGTTGGCCGAACCGAAAACCACCGCGATGAAGCCGAGGGTCCGCGCCAGCGGCGTGTCCGCGGCGGCGAGCACCAACATGCCGCCGAGCAGGATAATGCCGTGAATGGCGTTGGTCCCGGACATCAACGGCGTGT
>DATEGR010000528.1:0-5942 GCA_035279985.1 Verrucomicrobiia bacterium | reverse complement strand
CAACTGTCGCCCGCCAGCGAAGTTAAACTGGTCCGTTGCACGGCGGGGGCACTTTACGATGTGATTGTTGATCTCCGGCCGGGCTCCCCAACTTTCCTGCAACACATGGGGGTGGAATTGACCGCCCGGAACCGGCGTGCGGTATATGTGCCTGAGATGTTCGCCCATGGGCTGCAGACCCTTGAAGATGAAACTGAAGTGCTCTACCAAATTAGTGCGTTCCATGCGCCGGACAAGGCTGCCGGAATCCGGTACGACGACCCCAAACTGCGGATCGATTGGCCCTTGCCGGTGTCGGCAATTGCGGAAAAAGACCGAAACTGGCCTTTACTGGGGAACGTCTAAAAATCGCAGCGAACCCGGTGGAAGGTGAATCGTCGTCAACGAGGAGCATTTAACAAATCCAGGAAACTGTGAGATAAGAATTATCAACTGTTAAATTACTTCCACATGTACTATGTGCAAATCCGTTTTTAACATTTTCCAACGCGTGATGCCGTCCTGGGGCGAAGCCGTTTCTCTGTCGGTGTTCTGTTTGGTCCTGGGGCTGTCCCCGGCACGAGCGACAGGTCTGGCGTTTTCGTCGGTGACAATCTCCGGGACGAATTTGGTTTTCAGCGGTTCCGGTGGCGTGGCAGGTGCGACCTACTACATTCTAACTGCAACGAATCTGACACTGTCGCCCATGGCATTATGGAATCGGATTTCGACCAATGTGTTTTCCAGCGGTGGCCGATTTACCAACTCCAGTCCGATCAACGCATCGGTGCCGGAGGAGTTTTTTGTAATCGGAACGAACACGCCGATAACGATTCCCGGACTGGTCGCGGCCTACTCGTTCGACGAGGGCTCGGGAACGACGGTTTTCGATGCGTCAGGAAACGGGAACAACGGCATTATCGGTGGGGCGAGCTGGACAACCTCGGGCAAGTATGGCAACGCGCTGGTGTTCGATGGCGTAAGCACGCTGGTGACGATCAACAACTCGGCGTCGTTGCAATTGGGCACGGCGATGACGCTGGAAGCGTGGGTGAATCCCTCTGTGGTTAGTGGTGCCTGGCGGGACGTGATTTACAAGGGCGTGGACAATTATTACCTGGAGGGGACATCGCCGGGAACGGGGAATGTGCCGGCGATGGGAGGCACGTTCGCCAGCATGTCGCTCTACGGGACGGCGGCGCTGCCGATGAACACCTGGACGCACCTGGCGGCGACGTATGACGGGACGACCTTGCGGTTGTATGTCAATGGCATACAGGTGGCGAGCCGGGCGCAAACGGGTGCCATTGCGACCTCGACCAATCCATTACAGATTGGAGGCGACAGCATTTACAGCCAGTTCTATCAAGGTATGCTTGACGAGGTGCGAGTTTATAATGTGGCGTTGACGGCGGCGCAGGTCCAAGCGGACATGAACACGCCGGTCGGCGACATCCCGACCGCACCAGGCAATTTGACCGCCACGGTCATCAGTCCCAATCAGGTCAACTTGGGTTGGGTGGCCTCCACTGGGGACCTTGGGGTGGCGGGATATTTTGTGGAGCGCAGCCAGGGCGCGGGCGGCAGCAATTTTGTACAGATTGGCGCGACCAGCAGCACCAACTACGTGGACAGCGGTCTGGTGGCGAACACGAATTACAGCTACCGGGTCCGTGCCACAGACAGCTTGGGAGACTTGGGACCGTACTCGAGTGTGGCAGTGGTGTTCATGGGTCTGTCCATCAGTCCGCGCGTGGCGGTGTTGACCCCTACGCGGATGCAACAGTTTGCGGTCAATTTTACCAATATAACGGTTAATTGGTCGGTGGACGGGCTGACTGGAGGATCAGCGGTTGTAGGCACGATCACACCCGACGGACTTTATACTCCACCCAACAGCATGGGCACCCACACCGTGACCGCCACCACCACGAACCCGACACAAACCGCCAGCGCCACGGTGTATGTCACCACCAACCCGGGTGTCTTTACCTTCCACAATGACAACTTCCGCACAGGTGAAAACACAAACGAAACCGTGTTAAGTCCGGCCAATGTCAACTCCGGCAGCTTCGGCAAGCTCTTCAGCTACACTCTGGACGGGCTGACCTTTGCCTCGCCCCTGTATGTGGCCGGCGTCACCATCCCGGGCAAAGGCACTCACAACGTGGTGTATGTGGCAACCGAGCACGACAGTGTTTACGCCTTCGACGCCGACGGACTGACCAACGGGCCGTTGTGGCAGGTCAGCTTCATCAATCCAACGTCAGGGGTAACAACGGTGCCTTCCGCCGACTCCGACCCCGGGGAAGATATTCCTAACGAAGTCGGGATCACAGGAACGCCGGTGATCGATCCGGTGAGCGGAACGCTGTATGTTATCGCAGCGACCAAGGAAGTTTCCGGCACCACCACCTACGTGCAGCGCTTGCACGCGCTCGACATCGCCACCGGTGCCGAGAAGTTCGGCGCTCCTGTTGTCATTCAGGCGACTGTGGCGGGCACGGGCCCGGGCTCGTCCGGTGGCCAGGTGCAGTTCGATCCGCTCCATGAGAACCAACGCGGGGCATTGCTCCTGACCGACGGGATGGTCTGTTTTGTCTTCGGCAGTCACGGGGATGTCGGACCCTACTACGGCTGGCTGTTGGGCTACACGGCTACCAACATGCAGCACCAGATCCTGGTCTATAACGCCGCCCCCAACGCCGGCAAGGCGGGGATCTGGATGGACGGCGACGGCCCGGCAGTGGATGCCAGCGGCAACCTCTATTTCATTACCGCCGATGGTTTGTTCGACGCCAGCAGCGGTGGCACCGATTTCGGAGACAGTTTCATCAAGCTCAGTTCCGCGGGCGCGGTCTTGGATTACTTTACGCCCATGGTGCAGGCCGATCTATACGCGAACAACCTTGATCTGGGAGCAGGGGGCGTGCTTCTACTGCCCGACCAGGCCGGCCCGCACACGCACGAGGTGGTCAGCGCCAGCAAGAACGCGACGATTTACCTGGTGGACCGCGACAACATGGGACACTACCATTCCAACACCGACCAGATTGTCCAGGCGTTGGTAGACATTTTCCCAAGCAACCCTGGAAATGATAGCGGCAACTTCGGCTCGCCGGTCTATTACAACGGGTCGGTTTATTTTTGCGCGGTCAGCGACAACGTGAAGGCCTTCCAGTTAAGCAACGGTTTGTTGTCCACCAGCCCCACCACACAATCTGCGGCCAGCTTCGCTTATCCCGGTGCTATGCTGGCTGCGTCCGGCAACGGGAATTCCAATGGAATTTTGTGGGCCGTGCAGAGAAACGGGCTGATGACGCCCTGCACGCTCCACGCCTACGACGCCGGAAACCTTGCCCATGAGCTGTACAACAGCGACCAGGCCGGGTCTCGAGACTCGGCGGGTGCGGATGCCAAATGGGCCATCCCGCTCGTCGTCAATGGAAAGGTCTATGTCGCGGCTCAGAATGAATCTGTTGTGACTTTGAATCAATTGACCGTTTACGGATTACTGCCGTGAAACAAGCAAACATTCCAGTTGTCTGCCGTCCCTGCGAGCCGGCATCTGCCGCGAAGAAGATAAATCCTTCCAGATGCCTGGAACAAAAATGTCGGCGACGGGAAGAGTGGGACCTTGTCGAATTGCAACCTGCTCTTGATCAACTACAATTTGTCAGTCCGCCGTCATTTCGTATTTTTCTCACCATCTCAAGCTGCCGTCCGGAAGCCTTTGCCGGCGGCGTGATGGCAAAAATGATCGAAATTGGCCGTTGCTTGATTAGCATCCGGCCTTCTGAAAATCGGCAGGAACGTAAATAATGCGGCACCCTGTCAATGACACCATTTGACAAAGACAGGAAATCGTGGAATAAGCACTTGTAAAAGCTCCAATTATCTCAGTTGTAGTATGCCCAAGCCTTGCTTCAATCCGTTCAAACGTGCTGTGCCCTGGTTCACGACAATTTTTTCAGTAATCGCATTCTGGCTCGTGGGATCAGACCCGATGCGTGCGGCAACGCTGGCGTTTTCGTCCGTGGGAAGTTCCGGATCAAATTTGGTTGTCAGCGGTTCCGGCGGAGTGCCGGGGGCGACTTATTATGTGCTAGTTTCAACGAACCTCGCGTTGTCGCCGGTAACATCGTGGAATCGAATAGCGACCAATGTTTTTGCCGCTGACGGCCAATTTACCAACAACATTCCAATCACTCCGTCGGTGCCGCAGGGGTTTATTGTAATCGCATCAACAACGCCGGTGACGGTCACTTCGGGGTTGAGCGCCAACAACAAACCGTATGACGGCACCACCACGGCCACGCTTAGTTCCAACAACGTGGTGCTGGCCGGCGTATCGCCGGCGGATGCGGGCAACGTCTGGTTGTCCACCAACGGGTATGTGGCGAACTTTACGAGTGCGGGTGTGGGGACGAACCTCGCGGTGATGGTAGGCGGGTTGAGCTTGGCGGGGAGCGCGGCGGGGAACTACAGCCTTAGCCAGCCGACGAACCTGACGGCAAACATCACGGCGGTGGGGGTGACAATCAGTTCCGGGTTAACGGCCAACAACAAGGCGTATGACGGCACCACCACGGCCACGCTCAGCTCCAACGACGTGGTGCTGGCGGGGGTGCTGGCGGGGGATGTGGGCAATGTAGGGTTGAGGACCAATGGATACACGGCCAATTTTGCGAGTGCGGGTGTGGGGACGAACCTGGCGGTGACGGTGGGCGGGCTGAGTTTGACGGGGGGTGCGGCCGGGAACTACAACCTGAGCCAGCCGACGAATCTTACGGCGAACATTTCGGGCAGGGGAGTGACGATCAGTTCGGGAATCAGCGCCAACAACAAGCCGTATGACGGGACAACGGCGGCGACGATCACGAGCAACAACGTGGTGTTGGCGGGGGTGCTGCCGGCGGACGCGGGCAATGTGAGGTTGTCGACCAACGGCTATGTGGCGAACTTCAGCAGTGCGAACGTGGGGACGAACATTGCGGTGACGGTGAGCGGGTTGAGTTTGACGGGGAGTGCGGCGGGGAACTACACGCTGAGCCAGCCGGCGGGGCTGACAGCGAACATCACAGCCCCGGCGCCGGTTCCTGGTTTGGTGGCAGCGTACCCCTTCAATGAAGGTTCAGGAACGACGGCTTTCGATGTCTCAAGCAACGGGAATAACGGAACCATCAGCGGAGCGACCTGGACGACTTTTGGGGTGTATGGTGATGCACTGGTTTTCAACGGAGCGAACGCGTTGGTGACGATCATCAATTCGGCGTCCCTGCAATTGAGCAGTGCGATGACGTTGGAAGCATGGGTGAACCCTTCGATTGTGAGCAATGCGTGGTCCGACCTAATTTACAAGGGCAATGACAATTACTACCTGGAGGGGACATCTGGCAACGGCAGCGTGCCGGCAATGGGGGGGACCTTCGGGACCTCGGATACGGTGCTATACGGAATCGAGCCGTTGCCGGTGAACCTCTGGACACATCTGGCTACGACCTATGATGGAGCGACAACACGGTTATATGTCAACGGCGTGCAGGTGGCCAGTCAGGCGCAGACCGGGGCGTTGGCAACCTCGGCAAATCCATTGCAGATTGGAGGGGACAGCATCTACGGCCAGTATTTCAAAGGCGCGATTGATGAGGTGCGGGTTTACAACCGAGCCCTGAGTGCAGCAGAAATCCAGGCGGATATGAATACGCCGCTGGGCAACATACCGACGGCACCGGGCAATTTGGCTGCCATGGTAATCAGTTCCAATCAGGTGAACTTAAGTTGGGCAGCTTCAACGGGGAATTTGGGAGTGTCGGGATATTTGGTGGAACGGAGCCAGGGAGCGGGCAACACGAATTTTGCGCAGATCGGCGCCGTCAACAGTACTAACTATACCGACGCCGGTCTCGTCCCAAATACAAATTACAATTACCGGGTGCGGGCAACGGACGCTTCGGGAGACC
>DATEGR010000527.1:0-9076 GCA_035279985.1 Verrucomicrobiia bacterium | reverse complement strand
GAGTAGGGCGTTTCCCGGAGTACGCCGCTTTCGGTGGAGAGGTTGCCCTTGCCGTCCTTCAAACCGCCATGCCAGACTGCCGTTGCTTTGCGTTTCATAATTTTCCTTTCATCCTCGGAATACGGGCTCGCCCGAACGCCGGAGAGCCTAACGCGGGTTCGGGATAACCTCAAGCACGCCTTCGCGTTATGAGCGAAACACCTTTTCCTCGCAAGCCTGGAGCCGCTTCGCCAGAAACGCCTGCTCGGATTTGATTTCCGCCAGTTGCAGTGATTTGCGGAAATGGCCGGCGGCGGCTTGCACATGGTTCAGCCGCGACTCGAGTTCACCCAGCACGGCGTGCAGCAGATAATAAGATTCCAGTGATTGCAGATTTTGAATCGCGTTGACGGCTTCAATCCCCGCCTGCGGCCCGCTCACTTCGGCAAGGGCCACGGCCCGGTTCAGCGCGACCACCGGCGAATCGTCAAATTCAATCAAACGATCGTAGAGCGACAGGATCTGCGGCCAGTCCGTGGACGCATAATCTTTCACGGCACAATGGCACGCGGCGATGCCGGCTTGCAGGTGATATTCCGAGATCTCGTCGCCGGCCGCCGATTGCGCCAGGTGAAACATGCCGCGGGCCATCATCGGTTGCAGCCACCGCGTCCGGTCCTGCTCCTCGAGACGAAGCAGGTTGCCCTCAGGATCCGTTCGGGTGGGATTGCGTGCGGCGTTCAGTAACATCAGCGCCAGCAATGCGTGGGTCTTCGGCCGATTGCCGGATGGATGTTCCGCCAGCAGGCTGGCCAGCCGGATCGCCTCGGCGCAAATTTCTTCGCGCACCAGTTTGTCGCCGGTGGAAGCCTTGTAGCCTTCATTGAACAACAGGTAGAGCGATTGCAGGACGCCGTCCAGCCGCCGCGACAGCTCTTCTCCCGCAGGAAGTTCAAACGGTATCCGCGCTTCGGCGATTTTTTGTCTCGCGCGGGTCAGCCGCTTGGCGATGGCGGCGTCGGTGGTCAGAAAAGCCCGGGCCATTTCCGTGACGCTGAAACCGCAGAGCACTTTCAACGCGAGCGCCACCTGTGCCTCCACGGGAACCTGCGGATGACAACAGGCGAACATCAGCCGCAGGCGGTCGTCCGCAATTTCCTCTTCGGGGAAAATCGCCTCGTCCGGCGCGGGATTTCCCCGGTCCATCAACCGGATGATTTCCGGTTCCTTGTCGCGGAAAACCTTTTGGCGGCGGACGACATCCACGGCGAGGTTGCGGGAGGCCCGCATGATCCACGCCGCCGGATTTTTTGGCACGCCGTAGAATGGCCACGTCTGTAATGCGCGGGCCAGCGCTTCCTGCACCACATCTTCCGCCAGCGTGAGATGTTCAATCCCGAAAATCTTCGTCAGGGTGGCGACCATCTTTCCCGCTTCATGGCGAAAAAGATGTTCCACCACGGTGGAGACCTCCGGTGATTGAACTTCGGCGGCCTGAGATTCGGTTTGCATTCACCCCCCTGCCATCGCGCCAACAATCAGAAATGGTTCGGTGCCGTTCACGATCTCTTCCGGCAAGGGCACGTCCGGCGGTTCGAGCGACAAATCTTCCTTGCACGCAAAAAATCGCACGAACGGGCGCCGTTTCAACGTGTCGTGGTCGCGCAGGGTTCCCCGTAAAACCGGATACCGCGCCTCGAGCGCGTCGAGCACGGCGCCCAGCGTCACCGGACCGGCGACCTCGAGTTCCACGTCGCCGTTTACGCGCGCCAGGTTGCGCAAATGAAATGGCAGTACGACGCGGATCATCGCAGGGTCTGCACTTCCACGGAATAAACCGCCGGCAGATCGCGGACGATGGTGTTCCACGAGTTGCCGCCGTTGGCCGAGCAATAAACCTGGCCGCCGGTCGTGCCGAAATAAACACCGCATTTGTCCAGCGTGTCCACGGCCATCGCGTCGCGCAGGACGTTCACGTAGCAATCCTTTTGCGGCAGACCTTTGGTAAGCGGTTCCCATTCGTTGCCACCGGTCTCGCTGCGATACACCCGCAGTTTGCCGTCGGGCGGGTAATGTTCGGAATCGCTCTTGATGGGCACGACGAAAATGGTCTCCGGCTCGTGTGCATGAACGTCAATTGGAAAACCGAAATCCGTTGGCAAATTGCCGCTGACCTCGTTCCATTGCTCGCCGGCGTTGTCGGTGCGCAACACGTCCCAATGTTTTTGCATGAACAGCACGTCGGGCCGTGACGGGTGCAACGCGATGCGGTGGACGCAGTGGCCCACTTCCGCGTCCGGGTCGGGCAATTCAAATTGTGACTTCAGCCCACGCGTAATCGGCTTCCAGGTTTTGCCGCCGTCGTCGGTGCGAAAACAACCGCCGGCCGAAATCGCAACGTAAATCCGCTTCGCATTTTTCGGATCCAGCAGGATGGTGTGAACCGCCATGCCGCCCGCACCCGGTTGCCAGAGATGTCCCTTGGCGTTGCGCAAGCCGGGCAGTTCCTGCCACGTTTTACCGCCGTCAGTGGTTTTGAAAATTGCGGCGTCTTCCACACCCGCATAAGCCGTATCCGGATCGGTCAGCGAAGGTTCGATGTGCCAAACGCGCTTGAATTCCCACGGATGTTGGGTGCCGTCATACCACTTGTGCGTGCCAGCCTTGCCGTCATAGACAAATTTGTTGCTTTCGCCTTTCGGAAAACCCTCCGGACCTTTCAACTCCTCCGGACTGCTGCCCGGTGTGTCCCAGGTCCTGCCGCCGTCGTCGGACCTCTGGATGATCTGGCCGAACCAGCCGCTCGTTTGCGAGGCGTAGATGCGGTTCGGGTCCGCGTGGGAGCCTTTGACGTGGTAAATTTCCCAGCCCGCGAAATGCGGACCGCTGACTTTCCAGGTTTTGCGCTGGCCATCCGAGGTCAGGATGAACGCGCCCTTCTTCGTACCGACCAGGACTCGTATTTTGCTCATGGTTTCCTCCGATTGGTTTAGATTTATGAGTGAACGGGAATTTTTTCGGCCGCTGCCTCCGTCAACGATTTCATCTGCGCCAGGCCTTTTTCAAACTGGCCGCCAATCATCTTGTCACAGTTCACGACCAATCCAAACGCCTTGCCGATAAAATTATTTTTGCCGGACATCGTCCAGGTCACGACGGTCTGATCGCCATCGGGCTGGAACGTGAACTCGGCGGTGTTTGTCGCTTTCATCGGCTTTGCGAATTCGAGCCGGAACCGCACCAGTTCGTACGGTTTGCTTTCCGTAATGGTGTTCCGGCCTTCGCCCACCTTGTTGTTGCCGGCCCACGCGTAGCTCGCGCCGACGCCGGCGGGCGGACCGGCGTAGGTCATTTTGCAGTTCGGGTCCAGCTTGCCCCACGGATTCCACGCCTCCCAATTGCGAAGTTCATTGACGCGCGGAAAAACTTTTTCCGGCGGCGCGCCGATGGCGGCCGATCGGGTAACCCGGAAATCAGACGGCCGAGTGGCGACGATGATGAGAAACAGCACAGCCAGGACAGCAAGGCCGATGAGTATTGGCATGAGCATAACTTCCTCCTTTTTCAGTTTGGTGGGTTGATGGTTTCAGTTCTTAAGTAAAACGGTCAAGCGTTTTTAGTAAGCCTGGCCCATTGCCCTTCAGCCGCCTCCCGGCTTTGTCCGCAAAGCGAGCATGGGCCGATACACTTCGCGATACGACCACGCCAGATAAAGCTCCAGGACCAGGACCACAATGCCCGGTGCGATGGTGGAAGGCATGAGGAAAATGTGGAAGGCAATGATGTTTACGATCACCGGCGCAATCAACGCCAGGGCGAGCGGCACAAAAGCGTTCAGCAGGAGCAATGCGCCGACGAGCGTCTGGGTGCCAAAAATCAGCGGCATCATGTAGCCGCTCTGCATGAATCCCCCCATCAGGGCCATGACGCCATCCGGCATGGGTTCCTTGGGCTGCGGGATGAAGTGCAGAAACCCATTGAGGCCGAACACAAAAAACATCAGGCCCATCAGGATGCGGGCAACGGTTGGCAGATGGCGGACAGGTGATTTCATGGTTTGTTCCTCGTAGTTTGCGGGTGATGATCGGTCAGGTTGGTGTTCGATTATCCGGTTATGAATCACTGGCGCCGGCGTTTGCCGGACGCCCGGTCGGTTGAGCCGTAAGCCTGCTTCAGCTTTTGGATGTCAAGTTTCACCATTTTAAGCAGGGCCAGCCTGACACGTTCTCTTTTCGCGGCGTCCTTGCCGCCCAATAATTCGCCCAGAATCGTGGGCACGATCTGCCAGGAGACTCCGTACCTGTCTTTGAGCCAGCCGCACTGCACCTCTTTGCCGCCGGCGGAAAGCTTCTTCCAATAGTAATCCACTTCGCGCTGGGTTTTACAGTTCACGACGAACGAGACGGCCTCGGTGAATTTGAACTGCCGACCGCCGTTGAGCGCCACGAAATTCTGGCCCGCCAGCTGGAATTCAACGGTCATGACTGATCCCTGCGGCCGCCCTGAAGCCTGTTCGCCAGCTTCGCCGTAGCGGGCGACGTTCAGGACTTTCGATTTCTTGAAGATGGAGGTGTAAAACTTCGCGGCCTCTTCGGCCCGGCCGTCAAACCACAGGAAGGGAGTGATCTTTTGCATGGTTTTTTCGGGCTCAAAACATTCCATTCTTGTTCGGTAAATTTTCCGGCACCGGCTGGCCCACATCCCAAAGCTCCACGATACGCTCGTCTTGAAACCTGAAAATGTGGACCAGAGCGACGCCGCGGTCGCCGGGTTTCAATCGCACATGTGAGTGAACCGCCACAAAAGCCCCATCCTCAAGCGTTCGTTTTACATCCAGCACTTTGTTCGGAAACCTCGCCGCGTTTTCTTCCATTCCGTGCATCAGCGATTCGGCATCGCCGGGAAAACAGGCGTTATGATGACGAAAATCCGGCGTGACAAATTTTTGACACGCCGCACGGGCATTGCCGGATGAAGCGGCGCGAAGGAATAAAAGCGCGATATCTTTGCGAGCGATTGCCATAACGCTATTAAGCTTTATGTGTTAATCCGGAATCTCGGCTTCGACCAGCTTTGCCAGAAGAATGAGCGACTCCTGCCAGCCGAGGTAACACGCCTCGGCAGGGATTGCGTCGGGAATCCCTTCCTGCACGATGTTCAATTCTGTTCCGCAGAACACTTTTTTCAAGGTGATGGTCGCCTGCATTTGGCCGGGCAGATTCGGATCGTCGAATTTGTCGGTGTAGCGAATCCGTTCGTTCGGCACCAGTTCAACGTAGGTTCCGCCAAAGGAATGGCTCCTGCCGGTGCCGAAATTAGTGAACGACATCTTGTAGGTGCCGCCGACTTTGGCGTCCAGGTGATGCACCTTGCCGGTGAACCCGTTGGGCGGAAGCCATTTGGCCATCGAGTCGGCATCCAAAAATGCGCGATAAATTTTTTCCGGCGGGCTGCGCAGCACGCGGTGAAGGCGAATGGTATTGGTGGACATGATTTCGTCTCCTTTCAGTTCTTGTGCCGGGCGATGTCACACAACCTGTCGGAATGGATGTTCAAGCCAATGTTGGTGATGTTGTAAACGTGTTCACTGGCCACCAGCCAGACGATTTCGCAAATCTCGCGTTCAGAATAATGGCGGGCCATGCGGGCAAAGGTGTCCGGGTTGACCTTCTTCTCCCGGGTCAGCTCCGTCACATAATCCAATGCAGCGCGTTCGGCTTCGGTAAAAAGACTGCTCGTGCGGTAGTCCGCGAGCGCATCGAATTTGGCCTCATTCATCGAGGCCTTGATTACAAACGCCCGGCCGATGTCTGTACAGAACAGGCAAACGTTCAGGCGCGCCACCTGTTCGCGAACGAGCAGGATCATGTCCGGCGGCAGCGTCAGTTTTTTGTCGAGCTTGCCGATCTTTGCGTAGAACAGGCCGAAGGCGGACGGCAGCCGCGCGGAATGCACCTTCACCGGCGTCAGCACCTTGCCGAATTGCCGGCGGGTAAAGTAATATGCCAGTTTCATCATCAGCCCGTGGGGCTGCTCGATGGGCGGAAGAAACGTGTCCATAGGTTTCAGTGTTGGTTACCCCTTGGCAATTTCTCAACCTTGGGGCTGCACAATGACCATCCACATCACGCCGAAGCGGTCGGCCACCATGCCGAAGCGCGGCGAGAAGAACGTTTTGGTCAGCGGCATTTGCACCTTGCCGCCGTTGGCCAGGGCGGCGAACAGCCGGTCCGCCTCGGCTTCGGTGGCCACCTCCAGCGATAGCGCAAAGCCATCGAAATGCGGTTTGCCCCCGCAACGTCCGTCGGATGCCATCACCGAGGTATCGCCGATTCGCAGGTTCGCGTGCATCACCTTGTTTTCGGAGCCGGGCGGGTGCATGCCGGGCTGAGCCGGCTCCGGGCTGTCCTTGAAACGCATCAGCATGTCCACCTCCGCGCCGAGCGCCTTGCGATAAAATTCAATCGCTTCCTCACAGTGCCCATCGAAGAACAAATACGGTTCAACATGGGGTTTATTTTTTGTCGTGCTCATAATTTTTTCGTTGGCTGGTTTCGTGCCGGCCCTCCCGCCCGGTGTGACGGGAAGGCCGGTTGGGAGTTCACGCCGTCGCTTCCGTGAGTTGCGCTTCGGCCTCGCTCGCAAGCGGACACTCCGCACGCACAGCCCGGACTTCGACCTTCGCGCCATAGGCCAGTCCCGGACATTCCCGGGCGATGGCCACGGCTTCGTCCATCGTGGCGACATCGAGCAGGAAATAGCCGCCGATGGCTTCCTTGGATTCCGCAAACGGACCGTCCGCGACAACCCGCCCGTTCTTGCCCGAAACCGTTTTCCCATCGCGCTCCAGCGGATGGCCGGCAACGGCCTTGCCCTGTTCGGTCAGGTGCTTGAACCAGGCCATCCATTGCTCGGAAACCTTTTGCATTTCCTCCGGTGAAAGGCCTTTGTGCCAGTCCATGCCGACGAACAGCAACATGTAGCCATTTTTTGTTTGTGTATTCATGATTTTCTACGTGGTTGATGATTTTGGGTGAATTTGTTTTGTGTCAGGCTGCAGCGGTCGCCAACAGTGCTTCCGCCAGGATCTGCCGTGCCTGCGCCATCGACGGACATTCCTCCGCCACGGGCCGGACCTCAACTTCCATTCCAAACCGCAGCGTAGGACAGCTTTTCGCGATCGCAATCGCCTCATCCAGACTGTCCACCTCCACCAGGACGTAGCCACCAATGACTTCCTTGGACTCGGCGAACGGTCCGTCAGCCACTACTCGTCCGGTCTTGCCGGAAACGACGGCGCCTTCGCGCTTCAGCGGCTGGGCCGCCTTGAGCTTGCCCGATTCGGTCAGTCGTTCAAACCAGCCTTTGATCTGGTCCATGGTCTTCTGGATTTCTTCGGGGGTAAGGCTGCTGTACCACTCTTTGCCCCGGAACAGCAGCAGGTATTCATTCTTTGCGTCCATAACGTTCCTTTCATTCATAGTCCGATGATTTCTTGGTCATTCCATAATACGACGAATGAGAAATTGCAATCAGGACAATTATTTTGCCTTGTCGCTGCGTTCCCACAGGGCGAAGGTGTTGCCTTCCGTGTCCTGGCAGACGGCGAAGTAACCCATTTGCATCACGGCAGTTTTGGGGACACAGACCTTCCCGCCGAGTTTCCCGACTTTGGCCATATATTCCGTCACCGACGGGACATCGATATAATTGGTAATGGGCTGTTGCGGATGCATGCGCTTCATCATTCCGCCGTCGGGCGAAGCGTCCTCGCCGCCGGTATCAATGTGCAGGTAATTTTGCGCTTCGGGGGCCGACATCCCGGGAAACGGCGCGATTTTCCAGCCAAACAGCTTGCTGTAAAACGTCCTGGCGCGGTCAAGGTCGTCGGTGGGGATTTCAAACCAGATAAGACTGGCGGCTGTCTTCTTCTTCGATGTGCTCATGTTCTGCCTTTCGTTTCTTTGTTTTTATCGTCCTTTTCAATAAGACGACGAACGGGCTGAACCGTTCAGGACAATTGCCTGAAAATGTTTGCCGACCAGCCAGGGTACCCGCACCTGGTCGGCTGGGAACCGGACTTTTGCGTGATTGCAGTAAACGGGCTATATTGATTCTGGCGTGAGGCGGTAAACCTCCACGCCATTTGTGCAAATGCGCCTGACTGAATCAGACCTGAAATTCGTGGTGGAAACCGTCGCAACCAAACGGCGGGATCATGACCACATTATCGATTTGGTCCGGGACAAGGACGACCTCCTGGAACCGATGTTGGAGGACCCGAAACTCGCCGAACGACTCATGAACGAATTGGAAGTGCTCGTTCGGGTTTCGCCCTACCTGATGTTTACCGTGTTGTTGCGCCGCGTCCGGCACGACCTCGCCGGCCAGTCTTTCGTGCTCGAACGGGACGCGCGTGGCAAACGCATCCCGGTTTTCGAAGCGGCCCAGGCCGGGCAACTGCTCGGCGATCCGCCTCTACGCGAGTATCTCACCGAAATGCTCTGCTCCTTTGTCCGTACGAACATCGCCGTGCTTTACCGGCAGGAAGGCCGCGGCTGGCAAAAACGCAAATTCAGTGACATGGACATGGACGACATGATGGCGCTGTGCCGCCTGGTTGAGTCGGAACTGAAACCCCGTTTTTATAAACGCATCGCGGACATCGCGCTGTTTCTCACGGGCATCTATCCCGACCACGCCTCGTCTTTTGTCCGGTGCCCCCGGAGCCAGGACTGGCGCGTCGTGCCCGATTACGAGCGCGAGGGCCGGCGTTTCTATACGCTGGCGGCGCGGGAAACCCGGCCGCCCGGGCCGGCGTCGGTTTTTGAGAAATTGGCGGAAAAATTCACCCTGGCCCGTGAAGCCTTGAACACATTGAGCGACCACTACCTCAAACCGCTCCGGGCACGCTATTTTGACGAGCCGTCCGGCTAAGCCGATCCTGGAAAAAGCGGCCTGGGACGGATTGTTGGCTTGCCAGCCGGCATGCGGCAACGGAACATCAGCGCCCTTATTTATGAACCCAATCCAAATTCCCAACGACGGGGGCAAGAAGGTAAACATTCTCGGTATTCCCATGGTCATCCGCATCCAT
>DATEGR010000526.1:0-2292 GCA_035279985.1 Verrucomicrobiia bacterium | reverse complement strand
CGCTGGCTGATTTGGAGCAGAACGTTTTTGACAAGCCTGAACGTTCGACCTTTTACCAGAATGCCGCCCGCCGGGTTCAGGCGGGTATTTTCCAGGAACTTTACGACCCGCGCGCGAAGCTTTTTCTGATCGCAAAATTTGAAAATGGCCGCCGCCCGCCCACCGACCTTGATAACTGGTATCCCGACACCCAGGCGCAGGCGTGGCCGGGTTTGTTTGGGGTACTGCCGCCGACCGATCCGCGGGCCCGGGCAGCGATGGCTGCTGTCGACGTCCGCTGGCATGGCGGCGCCCGGCCGGACTGGGCCGCCAAACCGGAACTGATTGACCACGGATGGATTGAGGCGGGCAACGCCTACGCCGCACTCCTGGCGGGCGAGACAAACCGTGTGCGGGTTTATGTTCAGGCCGTGAAACACCTCAAATTCCCAACCTCCGCCGGCGCGTCCGCCTTCGCATGGCCGTTCAGTGTTGCCGATGCCGGGTGGCTGTTGCAGATTTTGACGCCGCCGGCGGATCGATAAAGTCGGGAGCCAAGAAGACGAATTCACCCGCGTTGCCACGCTGGTTTTTACTGCCGTTTTCTTGAATCTCTGTTAAATTGCCCCCACATGATACTGACTCGGGACGAGCTTCGCAGCCTGGTCGAGCTGAAACATCAATCGCCGCACACGCTGCTGGGCATGCATCCGCTTGGCGATGGGGCGGGACTCGTCGTTCGCGCGCTCCTGCCTGACGCCGCCAAAATCGAAATCCAGCCGGTCCACGAGAAGGATCAGCCGAAGTTCGAGCTGACGCGGCTTCCCGACACGGACATTTTTGAAGGCGTCACCCGGTCGGCCAACAAGGTCTATGCCTACGATTTGGTCGTCACCACGCATCAAGGCCAGACCCGCCGGACGCGCGATGCATTTTCCTTTCTCCCGACGTTGGGCGAATCCGATTTGTTCCTGTTTGGCAAGGGTGACGAGCGGCGCATTTACGAAAAACTCGGCGCGCAATTGCGCGTCATTGACGGCATTCACGGCGTCAGCTTTGCCGTTTGGGCGCCGAACGCGCAGCGCGTCAGCGTCGTCGGTGATTTCAACCATTGGGACGGCCGTTTTCATCCGATGCGACTGCTGGGCGCGTCGGGGGTCTGGGAAATTTTTGTTCCCGGGGTCGGCGAAGGTGCGCATTACAAGTTTGAAATCCGCGACGCACACGGAAACATCAAGTTGAATACCGATCCCTTCGGCTTTTTCTTTGAGGTGCCGCCGAAAAACGCCGCGATTGTCTGGGACACCCGCAAATTCAAATGGACGGACGGCGCCTGGATGAAACGCCGCCGGGAGCAGGCGCCGCTCCGTTCGCCGGTGAGCATTTACGAAGTGCACCCCGGTTCCTGGCGGAAAAAATCGCCGACGGAATCGTTCAGTTACCGCGAACTCGCCGCTCCGCTGGCGGAATATGTCAAGCGCATGGGTTTCACGCACGTCGAATTATTGCCACCGGCCGAACATGCTTTTTATCCATCGTGGGGTTATCAGGTGACCGGTTTTTACGCACCGACCAGCCGCTACGGCACGCCGGACGATTTTCAGTTTCTCATCAATGCGCTGCACCTGGCGGGCATTGGCATCATCATTGACTGGGTCCCGGCGCATTTTCCGCGCGATGATTGGGCGTTGGCGCGTTTTGACGGCACGGCGCTCTACGAACACGAGGACCCGCGCAAGGGCGCGCACCAGGATTGGGGCACGCTGATTTTCAATTACGGCCGCCATGAGGTGAACAATTTTCTCGTCGCCAACGCGCTGTTCTGGTGCGACCGCTTCCACGTGGACGGCTTGCGCGTGGATGCTGTGGCTTCCATGCTTTACCTGGATTACTCACGCAAGGAGGGCGAATGGATTCCCAATCAATTCGGCGGGCGCGAAAACATTGAGGCGATTGAATTCCTAAAAAAATTCAACCACCTCACCTACACGGAATTTCCCGGCGTGATGACGATTGCCGAGGAATCCACCGCCTGGCCGCTCGTCACCCGGCCACCGTATCTCGGCGGTCTCGGTTTTTCCTTCAAGTGGAACATGGGCTGGATGCACGACACGCTCGGCTATTTCAGCCACGAACCCATTCACCGGAAATATCATCAAAATGATCTCACCTTCGCGATGTTGTATCATCATCATGAGAATTTCATTCTGCCGCTTTCGCACGACGAGGTCGTGCACGGCAAGGGATCGCTGCTGAACAAGATGCCGGGCGACCGCTGGCAGCAGCACGCGAACCTCCGCTCGCTCTACGCGT
>DATEGR010000525.1:0-3833 GCA_035279985.1 Verrucomicrobiia bacterium | reverse complement strand
TAATGCGCCGCTGTCCTCCTGCGGCACGTGGGTGGAAGTGCGTTCCTACGGACGCTGTTGGCGGCCGGCGGGCGTGGTGGTCGGCTGGCGGCCGTATTGCAACGGCTACTGGGTCTGGACCGATTGCGGCTGGTATTGGGCCAGTGACGAGCCGTGGGCGTGGGCCTGTTACCATTACGGCTCGTGGGTTTACGACCCCGATTATGGCTGGATTTGGGTGCCCGGTGTGGAGTGGGCGCCCGCGTGGGTTTGCTGGCGCTTCGGCGGCGGTTTCGTGGGCTGGGCACCAATTGGCTTTCATGCTCACCGTCCGGACGACTCAGCCTTTGTGTTCGTTGACAACGACCATTTTGGCGGTCACATCTCGTCCCGCATGGTGATCGTTAACAACCCGGCCATCGTCCGGCGGACGAGGTTTATCTCCAACACCGAACACGTCACCAGGAATTTTGACGGCAGTTCCAGAAAGGTCATCGTCAATGAAGGTCCGGGTCTGGCGGTCATGGAAAAGACCACCGGCAGAAAATTCAGCGCCGTTCCGATCAGCACGGTGGTTCGCCGCACGCCGTTGCCCTCCAGCTTCAGACACGAGACTGTCCCGGCTGAAATTAACCACAAATCAAAACCGGTCGCTCCGCCGACTTCCGACCAGCCGTCGCGGGAAATGGAAAATATCAGGCCGCCCGTCAGCCCACCGCCGAATCAAGGAATGCCTATCGATAAAGGCCAGTCCCCACCCAATCGGGGAAATTATGTGCCCCAGCGGGGGGGCGGACAAGGCGGGGGAGGACATGGAGACCACGGCCACGACCACAATTGATAAGCTCGGAGCGCGTCTGAAAATCGTAGGAGCCGACGTGAGGAGGCTCATTCTGCTCAGAAGCGTGACGGTTCCTGAAAATATTTGAGCCTCGTCACCTCGGCTCCTGCTTCAGCCGCCGTGGCTCAGTTCCTACTCCGCGTTCGGATAGGAGCCAAGGACTTTGATGAAATTGCAGTGCTCGCCGAGCAGGCGGATGGCATTGGCCACCTTGCGGTCCTGCGCGTGCCCGTCGCAATCAATGAAGAAGAAGTATTCCCACGCCTTTCGTTTGCTGGGACGTGATTCAATCTTCGTCATGTTGATCTTGTACCGGCGGAACGCGGCAATCGCCTCATGCAACGCGCCGGCCTTGTCGACCACGCTGACCAGCAGGCTGGTGCGGTCCTGGCCGGTGGGTGGACTGCATTGGCGGCCCAGCACCAGGAACCGCGTCGCGTTCGCCGCGTTGTCCTGGATGTCCTGTTCCAACACGTCCAAACCGTATTTTTCGGCAGCCAGAATTCCGGCAATCGCCGCTGCGTTTTTGTCCTTTGCCGCCAGTTCCGCCGACCGGGCGTTGGACGACGTCTCAATGAGTTCCACGCGCGGCAGATGGTTCTGGATCCAGCCGCGGCATTGGGCGAGCGACTGCGGATGCACGAACAATTTTTGAATCCGCGCCCGCGAACCACCGGGCGGCACCATCAGGCACTGCTGGATCGGCAGGACAATCTGCGAAACGATTTTCAAATCACTGTCCACGAACATGTCGAGGGTGTGGGTGACGACGCCTTCGGTGGAATTCTCGACCGGCACCACGCCGTAATCTGCGCGGCGTTTGCTGACCTCGGTGAACACGTCGGCGATGGTTTTCTGCGGCGAATAACGCAGGCTGGCGCCGAACTTGCGGATGGCCGCCTGGTGCGTGAAGGTCGCCTCGGGGCCGAAATAGGCGATGATCATCGTCTTCTCGAGCGCGAGCGCGCTGGACATGATTTCGCGGTAAATCGCGCGAAGCTGCTCGTCGGTGACCGGTCCCGGGTTCAACTGGCAGATGCGTTGCAGCACGGCGCGTTCGCGGTGCGGCGCGTAAATCTCCTCACCGGCCTTGAGCTTCATGGCGCCGATGGCCAGCACGTGCTTCGTGCGCTCATTGAGCAGCCGGACGATGTGCGCGTCCAGCTTGTCAATCGCCTGGCGATGTTTGGGAATGTTCACGACCAAGAGAGAATGCAGAATTAAAAGGGAAGAATCAAATCCGTTTCGTGCAACCAGCTGGCGGCAAAAACCTCGTCATTGACTTCTGCCACAACTGGGTGTTCACTCGCCACTGCCCCAACGGGATTAAATTGTCAATGTGCGGATTTACATAGGGTTTGATGAACACGCCACCGCCGACGCGGTAAAAGGTGAATATTTTCACGCGCCCTCATCCGGCCTCCGGCCACCTTCTCCCATCCGATGGGAGAAGGAATTCATTTGTGGGACGCTGACCCGGCGTAGTCGCTGCGCGCCAACACCGGGCTAATCTCCGTTGCGCCTTCAGCGCATTTAAATTCGTGTCAAAACCTGTTGTGCTTTTTGTGCCTTTTTGCGGCTAATAAATCTGTGTCTATCCGTGTCCATCCGTGGTTAAAATTTTCATTCACCGGAGACGGTCACGACGATGGTGCGGCGGCGGGGTTTGATGTCGCATTCCAGATGAAAGATTTGTTGCCAGGTGCCCAGCACCGGTTTCCCGCCGGCCACCGGCACGGTCAATGACGGTCCCAGCAGCGTGGCCTGCAAATGCGAATGGCCGTTGCCATCGTGCCAGGCCTCTTCATGTCCGTAATTGCGGCTGGGCGGGATCAGCTTATCCAGGAGATCGGGCAGGTCTTCGATCAAGCCCGGTTCGAATTCGATGGCGCCGATCGCGCCGGTGCTGCCGACGTTAAACACGTGCACCGTGCCTGTGCGCACGCCGGAGTCATGGACGATTTGCGCCACGTCCGCCGTCAGGTCGTGCATCTGCCGGTGACCTCGGGTTTCCAGCAGGATTTGTTTTTGATAAACCATGCCTTTTCTTGCGCGCAACGGAACGGGAACGCAAGTCAAAGCACCGGTAAAGCCTCGAAACAGGCCAAATCGGCGAAAGGAAAGCGGCGCACATGGAGTGGCGCGCCCTATCAAGGACCCCCCATCGGCTGCTCGCAGCGTTTCTTGATGATGCCAAGAATGTAATTTTGAAGGTCGGCCATCAGGTAATCCGTCCAGAAATGTGAATAAAAATTAAACCGTGTAGACAGCCGCTGGCTGCTGCTCAAATGCAGAATCACATCGTCATTTCCAACATCCTCAATCCAATAAGTTCCTGTCAACACGTCAAAGTACTTACCCCCGATGATAACGTGTTTATCAAAGGTACTCGGCGGAATATCCTTCGTGTCGGCGCGAATGGAAAACGACAAACGGTGTGGACTGTCCCATTCATTGATGGTTTCGACAAACAGAACTCCTTTTTCAAAGGTTGCAAAGCGAATCGCACCCACACCCTCGCCAACCAGTTTTGCCTCCAACGGTCGGGGAAAACCGATCAGGTGAGAAAACGAAAAACGTTGTTCCTTTTCCGCAATCAGCGGGACGCTCCGGATTTGATTCCAAACCGTCTGCGCGTCGGCGTGGATTTCGATTTGAGTCCGAACGGTCCGGGTTTCGGAATCGATCGACCGCAATTGTTCAATCGGAGATGCAAAAAAAGGCAGCAAGGCAACAATTGTCACACAATAGTTTCGGTCCCGCCTTGATTTGAAAATCTTCAGAGAGATTCCAGCCAGCAGGCCGCCAATGGATGAAAGTACAAGAATCAACGGCAACAACAGGACAATGCAAATCATCCCTTCCCACGCCAGTACCAGCGCACAGGCCAGGCAGGCCAGCGATGAAAGCCACGGCAGTACAATCCACAGCCACCAATTGTTGCTTTTCCCGCTCTCCCCGAACCAAACCGTGATAAACCCAAGCGCGAGCGGGACTCCAATAATGAAGGCCG
>DATEGR010000524.1:0-6808 GCA_035279985.1 Verrucomicrobiia bacterium | reverse complement strand
AAGATGCTTTTGGTAGGGACACTGCGCTGCGGCGTCCCGGCCCTCAAAATCGCCCGCGTTCTGTTCGCCGCATTTTTTTTATTGACCGGTTGCCGGGCTGGCAACTCTGCCGAAAACGCGCCGCCAGCCCGGCCTCCGGCGACCCCGGCTCCCCTGCCAACGGTCGCCCGCGTTCACTGGTTGGGAATAAAACAGCTCTCCGGCGAACCCGATGCCGCTGCGTGGATGGCGATTTGGAATCTGCCTGAAAGCGGGCGACTGGAGCGGCAAACCCTGGACAAACTTTCCCTCGCGCCGTGGCGTTTGTTGCACCGCCGCCCTGACCCCAATGCCGCCGCCCGGTTGCGGCCATTGCTGGACGACCTGGTTGACAATGAGTCGTATTGGCAGATCCGCCAGGCCACCAATTCGCCGCCTGAACTGGTTTTGGCCGTCCGGCTCGACGACCGGCGCGCCGCCTTGTGGCAGACCAATCTCGCCGCGGTTCTGGAATCGCTGACGGGCATCCCGCCGGTCCCCGCGCCGCGCCAGCAGTATGGCTGGTCACTCAAAAAACATCATGACCCCAACCTCCTTGAACTGACCCGGGCGGGCGGCTGGACCCTCGTTGGGGCCGCTGAAAATCACAACGGCCTGTTGGACGAAGTGCGGGACCGGATCCGCCAGGGCCAGACTCCGTTCCCGGCGGGAAATGCCAGCGACTGGCTCGCCGCGGACCTGAACCCGGCGCAGCTTATTCCCGGCTTTGCCACTCTCAACTCTCAACTCTCAACTCTCAATCATTTTCACCTGTCCCTGACAGGTGACGTCACCAACGTCCTGTGGCAGGGCACGGCCGATTTTTCCCGGCCGCTGGCGCTCGATTTAAAACCGTGGGACATCCCGACCAACCTGATTGATCAACAACTCACCAGTCTCACCATGGTTCGGGGTCTCAAGCCGTGGCTGGAATCGTGGGACGCCTGGAACAATCTCCAGATTGGCCCGCCGCCGGACCAGGCCTGTTTTTGGTCCGTGCAGGGGTTCCCGACGCAAAATTATTTTTCGGCCCCGCTCTCCGGCGCCAGCAACGAGGTGGCTCAATTCACCGGCTGGGCGTTGCAAAACCAGGGCCGCTGGCTGGCCACCAACGACGACGCGCGTTTTGAAAGGTCAAAGACTTTCAACGGTCTGGAATGGAAAGGCGTTCCCCTCGCTTCACCGTTCCTGCGCTCCATCACATTCGGCGACCAGAACTTCCTTTATGGCGGCGGCTTCCCCAATGTGGTGGACCAGCCGCTGTCCTTGAAATCTGTACAAAACAATTTGAACCGGCCCAATCTCGTCTATCACGACTGGGAACGGACCGGGTACCGGACCCGGCAATGGATTGACGCGGGACAAGTTGTACGTTTTTTGTTGCACAAAGCCACGCTGCCGCCCGGTTCGCCGGGTTACCTCTGGCTCAAAACCATCGCCCTCAAACCGGGTGAGAGTGTCACGGACATCACCCAAACCGGGCCGGACCAGCTTTCCTTTACCCGCAAATCCGCCGTTGGTTTTACCGGAATTGAATTGAACCTGCTGGCCGACTGGCTGGAATCCCCGCAATTCCCGTACGGATTATACTCCGTGCTAACGCCGCCGCCCCAGCCCTGAGCAGTTGGTAGGGACATTGCGCTGCGATGTCCCCGGCGGTAAAGCCGCCGGCCCCTTTTGCGAGAAACGTTGCGCCCGCTCGGGGCGCGGACGGCGCAGCGCGCCGTCCCTACCTGGACTGGGCCTTTGGTAGGGACACTGCGCTGCGGCGTCCGGGGCGGCACAGCGCGCATTGGGTGGGGCGAGCAGCCTGTCCCGCCCTGCGGTGATCCTCGCGAGCCGAAACATACTTTGCTCATGCCGCCCCCGCTCGTCAGTCGCCTCGCCCCACCCAACTGATTTAAAAGCCTGTCCCGCCATGCAGTATCCCGGTAGCAGCTCGACGTCAGTCGGCTCCGTCACGTCTTTCCGGTTTTCGGAGATGGATCGAACTGACGTTCGATGCTACGAAAAAAAGTAGCCGCCGGCATTAGCCGGTTCACAATCCTGGGTTTTTGATGTAAAATAATTCGTGAAAATTCGTGCAATCCGTGTCTAAATTTTTCTCTGCGTCCTTGGCGCTTTGGCGGTTAATTTCTCTTTCTCATAATAAATCCGTGTTCATCCGTGTTTATCCGTGGTTAAATTTCCTGTCTTTCGCGACGCCTCTTAAAATTTGATTTTTGTCGCCCCGTCTTTGTGCTCTTTGTGTTCTCTGCGGTTAAATCCGTCTTTCCGTTAAAAAATCCGTGCATCCGCGTCATCCGCGGTTAAAACTCCCGCGTGTTCGTCATCCCCAAAACCATGCGCGCCGTCGTTTATCGCGGCGTCAACGATCTGCGCCTCGAAACCGTCCCCGTCCCGCGCCTGGCCGCCGGTGAACTCCTCGTCAAGGTCGCCGTCTGCGGCGTCTGCCCGACCGACATCAAAAAAATCCGGCACGGCACCGTGCCGCCCCCGCGCATCTTCGGCCACGAAACCGCCGGCACGATTGTCAAAATCGGCGCCGGAAACTCGTCACTCGTCACTCGTCACTCGTCACTCAAAATTGGCGACCGCGTGGCCCTGCATCATCACGTGCCGTGCCTGGACTGCCATTATTGCCGGCACGGCGCCTTTGCCCAATGCGCCACCTACAAACGCACCGGCATCACCGCCGGATTCGAACCGGCCGGCGGCGGCTACGCCGAATACGTCCGCGTGCTGCCGTTCGTCCTGCCCGGCGTCGTGAAAATCCCGGCCAAAAATTCCTTCGCGGAAGGCGCGATGCTCGAGCCCGTCAACACCGTGCTCAAAGCCGTGCGCCGCCTGAACCTGTTGCGCGGCGACGTTGTGCTCGTGGCGGGGCAGGGGCCCATCGGCCTGATGTTCACGCGCCTGCTGCAACTCGCCGGCGCGCGCGTCCTCGCCACCGATTTATTGGAAACCCGTTTGCAGCTCGCCAAAAAATTTGGCGCAAAGTGGACGCAGTTGGTAGGGTCGGCGCGCTGCGCCGACCGGACGCCGCAGCGCGGCGTCCCTACCTCTCTCGACGCCGCCGTCATCGCCGTCCCTTCCGACGCCGCCGTTCACCAGGCCCTCCAGCTCATTCGCGGCGGCGGGCAGGTCTTGTTGTTCGCGCACACGAAACGAACAGAGGACGGAAGGCGGAAGACGGAAGTCGGAAAACGGAAGAGAGAAGACGGAAGTCCGAAATCAGAAGTCAGAAGTCCGTCCTCCGTCCTCCGGCCTCCGACCTCCGACCTCCGTCCTCCGGCCTCTGTCCTCTGTCCTCTGGATTTCTCCTCCATCTGCCTGGACGAGAAAGACCTCATCGGCAGCTACTCGTCGGATTTCACGTTGCAGGCCGAAGTCGCGCGCCTGGTCTTTTCCCGCCGGCTCGACGTGCGCCCGCTCATCTCGCATCGGTTTCCCTTGGAACAAACCGCGGAAGCCGTGGCTTTGGCGGCCAAGCCAACTTCGGATTCCCTCAAAATTCTCGTAGTCGCCGACATGAGTCGGCTCTGATTTCAACGCCGAGAGATGCAAAGACCCGAAGCAGCCCCAGATTGGTGTAATAAATCCGTGTTCATCCATGGTTAAACTCAGCCCTCAGTTGTCAGTCTTCCGTCCTCCGTCCCCCCGCCTTCCTCACCGCGTCGATGCCCGACGTAGGTGGGGACATTGCGCTGCGATGTCCCCGGCGGTAAAGCCGCCGGACTCTTTTATCAGAAACGTTGCGCCCGCTTGGGGCGCGGACGGGCATCCCGACATCCAATGTCGGGACGAAGCGCGCCGTCCGCGCCTGGCTCACCGCGTCGACTCGCCGCGGCGTAACGCATTCTAGCCGGGAGTTGAAGTCCGGCGCCTTCAGCCTTCAGCCTTTCCTTGCTAACCCACTGACAATCCCTGTGTTCCATGGTGGGGACGCCGCGCTGCGGCGTCCGGACAGCGCAGCGCGCTGTCCCTGCCTTTTTTGTTACTTTTCCGTGACAACCCCCGTGAAACAAGGGATTTAGCCCCATTTAATTTTGTTCAAAAAAAATTAAAAAACTATTGACACTCCCCTTGTAATTTGTGATATTGGTAGCACACACGGTAAATCCAAAACAAAAATAGATATGAGAACAAAAATACTCTTAGTCGCAGCTGCGGCCATGGCCGCCGGTACGATTGCTTCAAACGCGCAGGTTTATTCCGCCAACGTGGTGGGATATGCCAATGTTGTCCTGAAAGGCAACGGCCAGTTTACTCTGGTATCTGATCCCTTTGATGATGGCAACGGCAACATCGTCAGCAACATTGTCAGTTCGGCCCTTCCCGGCGGCGTTGCCAATCCTCTGGGTCAAAGCAAGATTACATATTTGAACGCTGGGTCTCCTATCACCATAGCGAAAGGTGCGAGTGGCGCTTGGAATGCTAATCCATCGTTCGCTACGGGAACCGGTTTCTTCGTTCAGAACGGCAAGGTGGGCGGCAATGCTCCTGATGTCACCAACACGTTCGTTGGCACTGTGTCTGTCAACTCCGGTGGTTCCATCACTAATGATATCCCTGTGGGCTTCAGCCTCCAAGGTTCCAAGATTCCTTACGCTGGTAATATCGCCGTTTCTGGGGCTGCAGGTGGTGATGTCAACTTGAACTACGGTGGTAGCCTGTACACTCCTGACGTGTCGCATAGGTCACAAATTACCTATTGGAACGTAGTCACTCAAGGGCCCGTAACTAGAGCCAAAGGTGTTACTGGCCTTTGGAATGGCACTGTACCCGTCGCTGTGGGTGATGGATTCTACCTCTTTAACCCGAATACCGACACGAACGTGATTCAAAACGCGACCTATTAATCTCGAGAAAACAAGAACAATAACGACTAAAAACACTAACAAAATATGAAAAAAACAATATTACTCGGAATCGTAGCCCTGGCGGCCGGTGTGGCCACCTCTTATGGCCAAGGTTTTATCACATTGGATAACTACCTCGGCGGCGGCACCCTTGTCACCTACGGCGATAATGCTACTCCCGCTAACGGCATAAGTGGACCCGTGGGAGGAATGGGCAGTCCAGTCGGTGCTACCGGTTGGACAGTCGGCCTGTATTTCGTAGGCGGCACAAGCGGGCTTGTCGAAGCGGCTGGCAGCGGTTTGCCCAGTGCGACATTGGCCCTTGGAACAGGCACTGGCTCCACCACTACTATCGGAGGACCGGAAGTATTTGGCACTCCAGGCTACTATAATTCCGGACCTGCTTTTAACAGTGGGTCAACAGCGAATGCTACTGTCACCCTTGAAGTGGTTGTCTATGATACGGCTGGTGGCTCTTATGCTAGTGCTTTGTATCGTGGCCACTCGGCTGCGTTCAGCATGGGGACGGTCGCGGCTACCTCTGGCAGTCCGGCCTTTACTGGTGCGGCTATGCCGGGATCGATCACCGTGACTCAGGTTCCCGAACCCGCGACGATGGCGTTGGGTGGTTTGGGCTTGGCCGCGTTGATGCTGGTCCGCCGCAAAAAGGCCTGAGGCCGTCAGAAGCCTGATTGTTTTTGTTTTCCACAAGAGCCCCGAAAGTTTTCGGGGCTCTCTTTTTTTTAGACACGAATTACACGAATTCTCACGAATTAAATCCGTCCCGCATCGCGGGCCCGGTGGAATTGAAGCGCCGAGTACCATCTCGGCGCGCATCGCTTTATAGCCCGCCCCCAGGCCGAATCGGTGTTCGGCGCTCCGGCGGCATTTCATTCGTCTATTCCGGCCGCTTTTGACTTGAGACGAACGACTTCCCAGGTTACCATTGCATCATGGCTGACATGTTGTTGAAAGACATTCCCGAGGATCTTCGGGCACAGTTGGAACGGGAAGCGTCCGCCCATTTCCGCACCCCCGGTCAGGAGGCGCTGGCGCGCATCGAAATGAGTTTTCAAATTCAGGAGGCGTTCACCACCAAACGTGTGCAAGGCTGGATTGATGGGGCCCTGGACAGTGGTCCGGCGGAGCCGTTGTCACGCGAAAAATTCGACGCCGCCTTTCAACGCGCAGTGAAACGCTTTGAAACCCGCCACCAGCCGGCATGACGGTCATCGTCCGGCCGCAATTCTATCTGGATGTCGAAGAGGAGGTTTATTGGCTTTTGGCCAACGCGGGGGTTGACGTGGCGCAACGTTGGCACGGTGCCGTATGGCAAACCGTTGAATTACTGAAGGCGCATCCTCAGCTTGGGCGCGAGCGCAAAGATCTCAGACAGCCGGGGATTCGTTCATGGCGGGTTAACCATTTTGCGCGCTGGCTGATTTTTTACGCGGTGGCGGACGAGCATCTGGTGGTTTACCGCGTCCGTTCAGGCCTGATGGACTTGATCCAACTTGAAATGCGAAGTTGAGTGCTCGTCCCCCCCAACCCGCGACTCTGGCGTTGGGTGGCTTGGGCTTGGCCGCGTTGATGCTGGCCCGCCGCAAAAAGGCCTAAACGGTCAGCCCCGGAGGCCTTCGGGGTTGTTTTTTGTTTTCGACAAGAGCCCCGAAAGTTTTCGGGGCTCTCTTTTTTTGTTTCGTAGCAGCCCCGTAGCAGCCCGACGTGAGTCGGCTCCATCTCTCCTTCATTTAGTTTGATCGGGTTTACCGTAGCAGTCCCGCCACGCGGGATGAGTTCGGCTCCCACTTCTGTTTTTAAAGTGATCGAGCTCACGCTCGATGCTACGGAAATTTGGTGGGGACACCGCGCTGCGGTGTCCGCCGGTTGTTGGTAGGGACATCGCGCTGCGGTGTCCGCCGGTTGTT
>DATEGR010000523.1:0-10914 GCA_035279985.1 Verrucomicrobiia bacterium | reverse complement strand
CCAAGTGCCGTTGGCACAGTTTCATTGCCAACTCCGCCACGCGTTCCACTACCGGAATCTTCTCTTTGCCTTTGCTCATTGCTCTCCTAGACGTATCGCCCGGAAAAAGGTTTCTACAAAGCAGGTTGAACGTTGAATGTTTCTGCCATCGGCGCCCAGCTTGTTTTTACGTTCGTTTTACCAGCCTGCGTTGCGACAGAATTACCCCAAGTGCCAGTCCGACGATGAAAATGGGGATGCTGACCAGCATGCCCGGGGTCAGGCCGTAATGGATATGGTCGGGCGGATAATCGCCGCGGAAATATTCCATGATCGTGCGCGTGACGGCGTAGCCGACGAGGTAGGTGGCAAATACCTGGCCGTCGAATTTCTTGCGCCGGAACAGCCAGGCGAGCAGGAGATACAGCAGAAAATTGTCCGCCGCGTCGTAAATCTCCGTGGGATGCACCGGCACGCCGGCGTATTGGTGGCCGGCGGGAAACTGGACGCCCCACGGCAAATCGGTTGGCCGGCCATAGCAGCAGCCATTGAGAAAACAGCCGATGCGGCCGAAAACGTTGCCCAGGGCGCAACTCGGCGCGAGCACGTCGGCGACCTTCCACAAAGGCAGTTTTTTACAACGGACGTAAATGAAACCGGCCAACGTCGCGCCGATCAAGCCGCCGTAATAAACGAGGCCGCCGTGTTGAATCATGAAAATCTCCGAGAGCGGCTGGTTGGCGAATTCGTCTTTCCAATAGGTCGTTACATAGACAACGCGCGCGCCGAGAATGGCGCCGACCATCAGCCAAAGCACAATGTCGGCAATGCATTCGCTCGGGATGCTGGCGCGGCGGGCGCGGAGGCTGGCCGTCCAAAGGCCGGCCAGAAACGCCGCGGCAATCATGATGCCGTACCAGTGAATGGTCAGCGGCCCAAGGTGAAACGCTATCGGATGCACAAGGAAAGATTAAAGCGGATGGGCCGGAATGGAAAATTGAAATTCTCGCCGGGTCAATTTGGATTGGTCGCCGGCGCCGAATCAAAGCCCGGTGGCAACGGGGGTGCCGGCGGGGGCGCGATAAAGTTCGGGGGCAGAGGCGGCCATTCCGGCACATTCACGACGAGATCGCGCCAGGCCTGGCGATCCGCGGGCGACATTTGAGACCAGCGTTCGGCGTTCTTCAGAAACTCCTGCTTTTCGGACGCATTCATGCCGGCAAACCTGGCGAAGGCATGAATGCATTCATCCCGCTGGCCGGGCGGCAATTCGTCAAAGGTCTGCAGGGCCTTCTCCATTTGCTGCCGTTCCGCGTCCGACAACGTGTTGAGCGCCGCCTCCTTCTCATCCGGCGTGAGGGCAAAGAATTGGTCCACACTGGCGGCGATCTGTTTCCGTTGCCTTTCGGTCATTGCGGTCCAACGCGCCAGTTCGGATTCTGGTGGCGCAATCCGCTGCAGCGTCACGTAATTACTCACCTCCACGTGCGCAAAATAACGCAAGGCCTGTTCGTTTTCCAAAAATTCCTGCTGCAACTGCGGCGGCAAAATGCTCCATTGATCCAGGCGGGATCTGACCAAATCACGAAGATCGGAAGGGACCAGCGCCAGCTGGGTGGCACGATTGCTGGGCGAACCGCGCATCAGAGGAATCAAATACCAGCGCAACTCGGTTGCGCGCAATCGCAACTCGCGTTCATTGGGGTCGAGCGCCTCGTATTCATTGACCTTGGCCAGAATGCCCTCGCGGATTTGCGGCGGGCGATTGGTCAAAAAGGTTTCGCGTTCGTCTGGCGTCATGGCCAGCAACTGACGGAACAAAGCCACCGGCGACCGCGGGCGCGGCAACGTCGGTGAACCGCTGGCCGGGGTTGAAAGCAATTTCACGGGTGCCGGAACGCTGGGGACCGTTCCGGCGAAAATTTGGAAAAGCATCCACTGCCCGGCAACGCAAAACACCAGCCACCAGGGCGTCTGCCACGAACGGTTCATTGCAGGAGCGCGAGCAATTTTTCATCGGCGGGCGGCTGGCCCATGCGCTGGATGGCGTCGAAATTTTTCAAAGCCTCAACACTGGGCATTGGCTGTGTCCGGGCCAGCAGCGCAACATTTTTGGCGAGCCGGGCGCGCTGGTTGAATTCGTGCCGCTGATAGGTCAGACCGGCGATGCCAATCACTGCTACTCCGACCGCCAGCCGGGGCACCAGGACCCGCCAACTCCAGCGCCAAAGTGTCGGCCGGGGACGCGACTCTTCGCGCTCGATGGCCTGGAGCACGAGCGCGGTGAAATTCGACGGCACCCCCGCGTCTGGCAGCCGGGCCAGTCCTTCGGTCAACCGGGATTCCAGCTCCAAATCCGCCTGGATTTGCGGTTGTCCGTGCAGTTCGGCGCGTTCGATTCCGGTGAGTTTTCGCCGCCAAATCAATTCGCGCAACCGGTCCTGAAGTGGCTCGTTTTTCATCTTGTTCCTTAAATTAAAAACCGGGGTGCCGGCAAAGTTGCGTTGAAAACTCGCTCGCCGCCGCTGGAATTCCGGCATATCCTGACGGCGAAAAATGACCGCTATTGCCGCTGATCCAGCCAAATCCGGAACGCCCGCGCTGACCAACCGCCAGCGTTTCCTCGAGGCGTGCCGGTGCCGGGCGGTGGACCGCCCGCCGGTCTGGCTGATGCGTCAGGCGGGACGCGCCCTGCCCGAATATCGCCAGCTCAAGAGCAAGCACCCTTTTCTAACGCTGGTCCGCACACCCGAACTTGCCGCCGAAGTCACCCTGCAACCCATCCAGCGATTTGATTTTGACGCGGCGATTTTATTCAGTGACATCCTCGTCGTCGCCGAAGGTTTGGGGCAGGGCTATAAATTTCGCGACGGCGGCGGCATTGAAATGGCTTTTGCGCTGAGCACCACGGACGACATCAAGCAACTCGACGTGCCGGCCCTGCCGGACCGTCTGGCCTACATTCCCCGCGCCCTGCAACTCGTCAAAGCCGCGCTGGGCGACAAAACGGCGCTCATCGGTTTTGCCGGCTCGCCCTGGACGCTGGCCAATTTCATGCTCGAAGGCGGCAGCGCGGACGAGTTTACCCAGGCCAAAAAATTGTTTTACTCCGAGCCGGAAATCTTTTCGATGCTGATGAAGAAATTGACCGTGGCGGTCACGCGCCTGTTACAAATGCAAATCCTGGCTGGTGTGGATGCGGTGCAGATTTTCGACAGCCTCGGCGGTTTGTTGTCCGGCAACGCATTTGCGGCCGCGTCGGCCATTTGGATCAAACAAATCGTTTCCGCGCTGAAAAGCAGCGTGCCCGTCATCGTTTTTTCCAAGGACGTTCACGGCCATTGGCACACGTTGGTGGACACGGGTGCGAACGTGCTGGGGATTGACTGGACGGTCCGGCTGGCAGACGTGCGCGCCCAATTACCGGAACATGTTGGCGTGCAAGGCAATCTTGATCCATCTTTGCTCATGACGAAACCGGAAATCGTTGCGGCGGAAACCGGACGGATTCTGACGGAAATGCGCGGCGCACGCGGCCATATTTTCAATTTAGGCCACGGCGTGCCGCCGGGGGCCAAACTGGAAAACATCACTGCCCTCGTCGAAACGGTGAAGAATTTTAAATGAATTTTGTAGCAGCGGACGTAAGTCCGCTCACTAATTTAGTCAGAGCCGGCTAACGTCGGCTGCTACGATAAAAAAATGGGCAAGCTGAACGTCAATCTGGATTTGGTGAAGAAATACAACGTGGCCGGACCGCGTTACACCAGCTACCCGCCGGCCACGAAATTCACCGACGCGATTTCGTGGGAACAGCTTTCCGCGAAGATTGAGGAAAACAATCGTATTCCGCGCGACCTGTCGGTTTATTTTCATATCCCGTTTTGCGAAACGCTCTGCTGGTTCTGCGGCTGCACCACGGTCATCACCCTCAACCACGACAAGGGCATGGGCTACGTCGAGGCGCTGGGCCGCGAAGTCTCGCAGATGGCACCGAAGCTGAACCTGCAGCGCAAGGCCGTTCAACTCCATTTCGGCGGCGGTTCCCCGACGTTTCTCCGGCCCGACGAAATCCGCCGGCTCGGCGAAATCATCCATCAACATTTCACGTTTTCGCCGGCGATTGAAGCCAGTGTGGAAGTTGACCCGCGCCGGCTCACGCGTGAGCACATGGTGGCCCTGCGTGAAATCGGCTTCAACCGCGCCTCGATGGGGGTGCAGGATTTCAATCCGAAGGTGCAGGAGGCCATTCACCGCATCCAGCCGCGCGAGATGACGCAGCAGGCGATGGATTGGATGCGCGAACTCGGCTACAACTCCATCAACCTCGATTTGATTTACGGCCTGCCGTTCCAGACGCCGGAATCATTCAATGAAACGCTCGACATCGTGCTGACGATGAAGCCCGACCGGCTGGCCGTGTTCAGCTACGCGCACGTGCCGTGGATCAAGCCGTCGCAGAAAATCCTCGAACGCGAAGTCCTGCCCACGCCGGAAACCAAGCTGGAAGTGCTCAAGCTCGTCATCGAGAAACTTACGGCGGACGGCCAATATGTTTATATTGGCATGGACCATTTTGCCAAACCGACCGACGAACTCGCGATTGCGCAGCGCGAGAAGAAGCTCCAGCGGAATTTTCAGGGTTACAGCACGCGCGCCGGTTCGGACATTTACGCGTTCGGCATGTCGAGCATTTCGCAGATCCCCGACGCCTACTGGCAGAACGAGAAGGAGTTGCCGAAATGGCAGGAAGCGGTGGACGCCGGGAAAGTGCCGTTAAATCGCGCGTATTTCGTGACCGACGAGGACAAAATCCGCCGCGAAACCATCATGCGCGTGATGTGCGACCTTTCGCTCGACTACGCGGCCATGTCGCAAAAACTCGGCATCAACTTTGAGCAACATTTTGCCGGAGAACTCGCCGCGCTTGCGCCGTTTGAAGCCGATGGTTTGGTGAAGCGGAAGGCTGCCGGCCTTGAAGTCACCGATGCCGGCCGCCTCTTCATCCGCAACATTGCGATGTGTTTTGACAACACCCTCGCGCCCGCAGGTGAACGGCGGCATTCCCGGACGATTTAAGACATATCGGAGGGGCGAGTTCCACGAGCCCCCATTTATAGTGTTCGTCTTTCAACTTGTCGCGAAAGTCGTGATAAATACATTCTGCTCCCATGCGCGTGTCATCTCGTGAACCGGGTCGTCAGTCACTCCCGCATTTGGTTCCGCTGGAGTTTCACAACCAGACAATTCTCCAATACGTTACCGTCTGTGTAGATAAACGTCGTCCGCTACTGGCACGAGCAGAGATTGTCGCACTATTGCTTGATTGTTGGGACAAGGCCGACCATTGGCTGGTGGGACGTTACGTTATCATGCCAGATCATGTGCATCTTTTTTGCGCACCAGCGAAATTGCCGGTCACGCCCTTGAAACGATGGGTTCGTTTTTGGCGTGCGGAAGCAACCCGTCGCTGGCCGTATCCGGCGGAAAAGCCGATTTGGCAGCGCGATTTTTTTGATCGGCAGTTACGCCACGGCGAAAGCTATCATCAAAAGTGGCTTTATCTCTGGGAAAATCCAATCAAGGATGGACTGGTGATACAGCCGGAAGACTGGCCGCATCAAGGTGAACTCAATATATTGCCGTGGCATGACGCAACTTAATGAAAAGTTAGGGGCTCGTGGAACTCGCCCCTACGAAATGAACGATGCCGGCCGCCTCTTCATCCGCAATATTGCGATGTGTTTTGACAACACCCTCGCGCCGGCGGGGGAGCGGAGACATTCAAAAACGATATGAGACAGGCATGTGCTGCAATTTTGATTGGATTTATAGCCACTCATACGTTTGCAGCTGGTTTTGAGGAATCTCTTACGAAAATGGGAGAGACGAATTTGACGTCGTTCGCCTCACGTTCAAACGACGTTTGTTTCAGGTTTACAATTCTACCTACATGGGGCAACCCAGTTTGTATCCGGATTCAGCAAGATGAGAAAATCTTCAGGCTTGTGGCAAAGCGTTTGGAAGGCGAGGCTGGTTATCGAGTTGGGAAACTCGTTGAGACAAAAGAGCGTGTTTTGTCCGAGCGTGAATCGAAGGAACTTCTTCGGAGTATCGACGCACTCCATTTTTTTGAAATGCCCACCACCGAATCGAATGAAGATGGGCGTGATGGCGAGAGTTGGTATTTGGAGGGAGTGCAACACGGAGAATTCCATAAGATTGAGCGGTGGACGGCAGGTTTTGAAACAAAAAAGCGAGGTCTGAACGAACTCGTTAAATTCTGCGCGTTGCTCGTAAAGTTCGCCGAGCTTGAGGAACCGCCGAAAAACAAAGGACATGAAATCTTTGAACGGAACAAATGAAACCCGTCGCGATCATTGACACAGGTGTCATGGGATTGACGGCATGGTAAATTTGTTCAACTTCATCGGCAAACGGCATTACCCCATCCGGCTCCGCACAAAGACAAAATACAGCACCAGAACGACTGCGAGCAGATAGGTCAGTCACCCGACTTCGCGGCCCCGGCCGCTCAGGAGTTTGATGATGGGGTAGGTGATGAATCCCAATGCCAAACCGTCGGCGATGGAATAGGACAGTTGAATGCCAATCAATACCGGAGATTTTTGAGGAAATTCGCAGTTGAGCCGGGGGAGCCATTCTAGAACAATTGAGAAAGACGATCATGTATCTTTTTCCATTGGCATTCTTTGTGACTATCGCGTTGACGATTTGGTTCGTCTTTATCAGCGAGGCATCGGTGATGGCCAAAATCGTCATCGGCGTTCTATTTGTAATTTCCTTCTTTCTCCACCTTTCGATTTTCCCCATGGCAGGTTTCTTTCTGCGAATCGCCATCAGCGTCTTTGTCTTGCTCTACCAAATGTATCAAACGGCTAAATTGCAATGAAATCCGTCGCCATCATCGGGGCCGGCATCACGGGATTGACCGCCGCGTTTTATCTGAAACGCAAAGGGGTGCCGGTCACCGTCTATGAGGCGGGCGAGCGTACCGGCGGCGTGATCCAATCCATCCGACGCGATGGCTTTCTGGCCGAGTGCGGACCCAACACCATCCTGGAGACGTCACCGAAAATCGCCCAACTCGTGCGTGACGCCGGGCTGGCATCGCGCCGGCTGGATTCCGACCCCAAAGCCGAGGCGCGTTACCTGGTGCGTTACCAACGTCCGATTCCCATGCCCGGCTCGCCGCTGGGATTTTTCACGACACAACTTTTTACTGCCCGGGCCAAGCTGGCTGTCTTGCGTGAACCGTTCGTACCGCGCCGTCGCGACGGCCAGGAGGAAAGCGTCGCCGAATTCGTGAAGCGCCGGCTGAATCAAGAATTCCTCGACCACGCGATTGACGCGCTGGTGGCCGGCGTTTATGCGGGTGATCCTTACAAATTGTCCCTGCCGCAGGCGCTCCCGCGCCTGGCTGAACTCGAAGCGCGTTACGGCTCACTCATCAAGGGTCAGATTTTTGGTGCGCGCGAACGCAAACGGCGCGGCGAGGTCGCCCGGGACCGCGCGCCCAAATTTTCCTTTGACGAAGGTTTGCGGGTGTTGCCGGACACGTTGGCGGCGCAACTGGGCGGCGCCGTGAAACTCAACACTTCGGTTGCCAAACTCGTGCAAACAGAGAGCGGTTGGCGGGTTTTGACTTCGGCGGGCGAAGCAGAACACAGCGCGGTGATTTATTGCGGTACAGCGTACCGACTGGCGGAATTGAAAATTGAAGCGAATGTGCCCCTCGCCCCATCCCTCTCCCCGCCCGGCGGGGAGAGGGTGGCCGGAGGTCGGGAGCGGGGACGTTTAGTGGACGTGGGTGTATTCTCCGAAATCCGTTATCCGCCGGTGACGAGCGTGGTCTTGGGGTTCCGCCGCGAAGACGTGGCGCACCCGTGCCGGGGTTTTGGCATGTTGATTCCGAAGGTTGAGGGTTTCAAGATTTTGGGCACGATATTTTCATCGTCGCTGTTTCCGAACCGCGCACCCGCCGGCCACCTCACGCTTAGCAATTACGTCGGTGGCGAGCGGCAACCGGAATTGGCCGGCCGGCCGGCTGATGAACTGGTCACCACAACCTGCGACGATTTGCGCATCCTGCTTGGGATAAAAGGCCGGCCGGTGTTCCAGCACACGGCACTTTACCCGAAGGCGATTCCGCAATACAATCTCGGGTACGGCCGTTACCGCGAATTGATGAATGCCATCGAAAATCAAGCCGCCGGTCTGTTTCTTGCCGGCCATTATCGCGAAGGTGTGTCGTTGGGTGATTCGATCGTATCCGGTTGCAACGTCGTTGCGCGCGTGGAGAAATTTCTGACTGCCAAATGAACAAAGGCATTTTGCTGGTCAATCTGGGCTCGCCGGATTCGGCTTCGGTGGCAGACGTGCGGCGTTACTTGAACGAATTTCTGATGGACGCCCGCGTGATTGACTCGCCGTGGCCCGTGCGACGGCTCATCGTGGGCATGCTTCTCATCCGCCGGCCGAAACAATCCGCTGAGGCCTATCACAAAATCTGGACCGGCGAAGGCTCGCCGCTCATCGTCGCCAGTCGCCACGTCCAAACCAAGCTGCAGGAACGCGTCACGCTGCCGATTGCCCTGGCGATGCGATACCAGAATCCCTCCATCGCCAATGCGATCATCGGGCTGGCGGAGCAGAGAATTGACGAGGTTTTGTTGATTCCCCTGTTTCCACACTATGCCATGTCGAGCTACGAAACGGCGGTGGAACGTGTCAAGGAAGTCGCGGCCAGGCTGGCGCCGCACATGCTGATCAAGGTCCAGCCGCCTTACGGCGATTCACCGGATTACATCGCGGCGCTCGCCGCCAGCGCCGGGAATTATCTGGAAGCAGGTTACGATCATTTGTTGTTCAGCTTTCACGGGGTGCCGGAGCGGCACCTCAGAAAAACCGATCCAACCGGCCGCCACTGTCTGGCGGTTCCGAACTGTTGTGAAGGCACCAATCCGGCGCACGTGACGTGTTACCGGGCGCAGTGCTTGCGGACGGTCGCCGCCTTTGTCAGGCAGGCGGGCGTGCCGTCGGGAAAATTTTCCGTATCGTTCCAGTCCCGCCTGGGCGGTGAACCGTGGTTGAAACCGTACACCGACTTGGAACTGGCCGCTTTGCCCAAACGCGGGGTCCAAAACCTTCTGGTCATCTGCCCGGCGTTCGTCTCGGACTGCCTGGAGACATTGGAAGAAATCGGCATTCGCGGGCGCGAAACGTTCCTGGCGGCTGGCGGGAAAGAGTTTACACGGATTCCGTGCTTGAACGAGCACCCGAGCTGGATTGCCGCACTGGAGAAAATGATTGAGCGCTTTTAAGAAGCCGGACTGCCGCCTGAACCCGGTCACCCTTGCTTCTTGGCCTTCCGCCGGCCGGCGCCTTGACCGAATCTGAGTTTGACCGTGTCCTGCAAAAAGCCGAGCAACCCTTTTTTCTTCCTCGTCTGCACGGTGGGGATCGGCTCGCATTTATGACTGCACAACGGGCAGAGAAAATGCGGTTCGCCGCCCTTGAAGCGCAGCACGTGCACGCACTCAGTGCACATCACCTCGTGACAATGGGTGCACCGATAGGTGGCCTGGGCACGGGAGTGGCGCGGACAAACAATCATGCCATCGGGCAGCACCACCGGCGGCCGGGGCCGGTCGCGCTCGAATTGCGGTATCGCGACGCTGACGTCGGTGGATTCAACGAACAATTCCACATCACCCAGGTTCACCGTCTGGCCGGGAAGCAACCATGCTTCCCGGACCGGGTCACCGTTGATGAACGTGCCGTTGGTTGATCCGCAATCGCGAATCATCACGCCATCGTTCGACAGCACGATCTGGCAATGATTGACGGAGACCGTGGGATGATTGATGGAGAAATCGCATTCCGGGCTGCGGCCGATCTGGTTGACACCGAGGCGCAACTCAAGCGTTTGATTCTTCAAGCCTTCCGTTTTAACTAAAAGCCTGGCCATGCAGCCTCCGATTTTCCTGTCCGTATTCTGTCCGCCTTTACTTTGCGCCTGGTGTCGGTAAAAGTCGAGGGGAAAATTAACCGGTTTTCCCGGCATCGCCGCCGGCATCAACGCAGCGGGTTCCGGGCAAAGGCAAATTCCGCAATAATTTGCCCGCCAATCAAATGCTCCTGAACGATGCGTTCCAAAACTTCCGGCGTGCAGGAGTGATACCAAATGCCTTCGGGATAAACGACTGCGATCGGCCCGCGCGCACAAATCCGCAGGCAATTGGCCTTGGTGCGATAGACCAGCGGTTGCGGCCCCGTCAGGTTCAATTCCTTGAGCCGGCGCTTCAAAAAATCCCACGCCGCCAGGCCTGTGTCCCGGGTACAGCATTTCGGCTCGGTTTGATCGGCACATAGAAAGATGTGCCTCCGGAATTTCTCAACGCCGAGCGTTTCCACCACGTTTTGCAGTTCATCATTCATACCGCGGGAACGACAATATGCCGTTCTCCCCGATATGGCTCAACGCGAAAACGTCAGGCCGATGACGCCGGCCACGGCAATCAGCGCGCCGAGGGTCGAGCGTATGCCGATTCGCTCGCCGTCAATCAGGCGCGTCATCGGCAGCAACAGGACAGGGGTGGTGGCGATGACGGCAGTGACGACACCCGCCGACGTGTTTTCGAGCGCCCACTGCATGCAACTCACCCCCACCGTCTGGCCGGCCAGACTGTTGGCCACCACCCAGGGCCAGAGACGGCGCCATTTGTTGCGTGAGACGCGTAAACTGTTTGCCTCCAGGATGCCCCCGTGCGCAGGTGCGCCGCGCCATTTTACAGCCAGCAAGACCACGCCCAGCGCAATGGCGCCGCCGATGACACGCTGGTAACCGGTCGTGCCGGGATCGGGATGTTCGCCCGCCGCGTGCGCGACGGCATAGGATTTGCGGCTCAACAC